>NZ_ASZT02000004.1:0-83746 GCF_001006065.1 Sphingobacterium sp. IITKGP-BTPF85 | reverse complement strand
TTTTGAAGAGGCAAATAAAGGCACTATTTTTCTTGATGAAATCGGCGAAATGCCAGTGGAATTGCAAGCCAAAATTTTAAGGGTATTAGAAACTGGCGAATTTTAAAATTGGAGAAACAAAAGTAACACGTGTAGATGTTCGTATTATTGCAGCTACGAATCGTAATTTGGAAGAAGAAATAGCAAATGAACATTTCAGAAGTGACTTATTTTATCGTCTTTCGGTATTCAGTATTTATTTGCCAGCACTGCGTGAACGTAAGCAAGATATTCATTTATTGGCAAATCATTTTACACAAATCTTTTCTTTGCGTGCTAAGAGAAAAGAATTACAAATCTCGCCTGAATATATTACTGCATTGGAAAACCATCAATGGAAAGGAAATATTCGTGAACTTAAAAATTGCATAGAACGTAGTGTGATTTTATCAGATAATGATGTATTGTGTGTTGACACGCTTCCTTTTGCTAGTATAGCCGTTGATTCAGGTGTAAAAATGTTATCTGCCTTCTCCATGGCAAGTGTAGAAAAAGTGCATATTCAAAAAGTACTACACCATACTCAGGGAAACAAAGCAGAGGCTGCTCGTCTTTTGGAAATTGGTATTGCAACACTCTATCGTAAGATTGAAGAGTATAAATTAATACCATGAGCTAGAGGTTTCTGGTCTTACGGAGACTTCATGCTCTTTATTGTTATTTTCCCACCTGGAAGACTGTTTAGTTATTACTTTCATAATTATATTTCAAACTTTTGTTAACGAATTCCATACAGAGATGACTGTTTCCCCCGTAATCTCTTAATTGTTATTTAAACTGAACAAAACTATTATTCCTGCTCTTGCAATAAACAAACTGAAGATCCAATAGCATGTAATAGGGACTTTATTGATAAAAAGGTCGTACCAAATAGGTATTGTATCCACGGTGAGTCCACTATAAGTCCACAGTAAGTTCACCTTATATAGCACTCTCACCCTGCTAATACTAAGCTAGAACGCTGCTTACAGGTATACCCTATGTCAAGGTTGGTCCCTAGCAATACCCTAGAGCAGTGCAATACTTACGTATAAGAATCCCTTATAACCTTACAGCAGTTTACACGATATCTTTTGAAGAAAATCTTTCTATTATGATAAAGAGCCTATCAAAATGATAGGCTTTTTTGTTGGTAAATATCTCTGTTTTTAATATAATGAGTTGTTTTGTAGTGGTTTGCATGACTATTGGCAAAGTTGGACTAAAATTGGTATCCTCCATTTCCAAAAAGAATACTCATGTTAAATTCAAAATGGAAAAAAATCAGGCAGTACGACAGATACTGGAAATCCGGCATTACGCACGGATTATTGAAAATTGCTTTTGTCGCGATTGTGACTTTTGCACTTGTAAAATTTGTAGATCTTCTCAGCGCATAAATTATTAGATATGATAACAATAGTATTGACACTTGTCGGTATAATCTGTTTTGCATTATTTTTTAAATCAATTGACTTCTTTGATCAGATTTAATATGAGATCGAGATGCAAATAATTATACGATACACATGCAAATAGTATTGCTCGAGAGCTCATCAACAAATGAAAAAAGTAATAGAATGAAATCAAAAATGATAAGTACCCTAGAAGAATGGATACCAGAATCCAGTAACTGGATTTCGGCTAAAGAATTAGGCGATCATACAGTAGCTGATTATATCGTATTAGGGAAATTAGCAGAACAGTGTTTGAAAAAAATGAATTCGGGAAATGAATATGAGTATGCAGACGCCGAAGAAATTGCAAAAGTGGTGAATTTGATATATCAGGGAGGAAACCAATATACACGTAATGCGATCGAAAATGAATTTCTGACTAAGCTGTCCATAGAAGAAAGTCCAGCAAGTTTAAAAAAGCATCTGGCCATATTGCCAAAAGAATTGAGGAAGGAATACCTCAAAACGATAATGGAAAATTAAAATTATAGCAAACGATGATAGCATTACTCATAGTAGCAGTAGGCGTGTTTGCATACATCGTGTATGTATTACTAAAGCCCGAGCAGTTTTAACAATCAAACTGTGAATGAAATAATATTTAAAATTTAATTATGAATACAGAAATAATAGCCATAATCGTCATGTTTCTTGGTACGATCGCTTTAGCAATTCCTTTAGGGAAATATATTGCGAAAGTATTTGCTGGAAATAAGACAATCTTTGATCCCGTTTTCAATCCGATTCAAAGATTATTTTATAAACTAACAGGTATAAACCCAAAAGTTGAAATGAGTTGGAAGCAGCATATGGTTGCGATGCTCACGATCAATATGATTTGGTTTCTGGTGGGAATGCTGGTACTGATGATGCAAGGAAGATTACCTTTAAATCCAGATCAAAATCCAAGCATGACAGCAGATTTGGCATTCAACACGGTAATCTCTTTTGTTGTGAACTGTAATTTACAACATTACTCTGGTGAAACTGGGGTGAGTTATTTGGGACAATATTGGTTGATGTTTTTACAGTTTGTCAGTGCAGGTACAGGTATGGCTGCAGTAGTAACTCTTTTTAGAGCTTTTAGAGATAAAACAGCTACAGATTTAGGTAATTTTTATGAATATTTTATAAAATCCTGTACACGAATTCTGCTTCCATTATCCTTTATTGTAGCTATTATACTTGCTTTTCAAGGAACACCCATGACGTTTGAGGGTAAGGATACGATTGTAAGTCTGCAAGGTGATACCGTTGAAGTATCGCGAGGACCTGCCGCAGCGTTTGTTGCAATCAAACATATTGGAACAAATGGTGGTGGTTTTTTTGGAACCAATTCAGCTCACCCTTTTGAAAATCCGACCTATTTAAGCAATATGATCGAAATGGCCGCGCAGATGATCGTACCATTTGCCATGATATTTGCTTTCGGCTATTTTATTAAGAGGAGAAAATTGTCCTGGATGATGTTTGCCGTGATGACTGTAGGATTTTTGATGTTGGCAATTCCCAATATCAAGATGGAAATGGATGGTAACCCTGCTTTAACGAGTTTGGGAATTGATCAGTCATTAGGTGCAATGGAAGGAAAAGAAATCCGAATTGGAGCAGCAACATCTGGGTTCTGGAGTATTGTGACAACAGTGATTTCAACTGGATCTGTCAATTCCATGCACGATAGTTCAATGCCACTTTCCGGAATGAATGAATTATTAGCAATGATGATAAATAGTTTTTATGGAGGTGCAGGAGTTGGTATCCTTAACTTTTTCATCTTCATTATTCTTGCTGTATTTATCAGTGGCCTGATGGTGGGGCGCACACCCGAGTTTTTAGGAAAAAAAATAGAAGCTAGAGAAATGAAGATTGCGATGATTATTGCATTGATTCACCCATTTCTAATCTTAATCAGTGCAGGTTTAGCAACCGCATTTCCCGGACAAGGTGCATCAACACTAAACAATCCTGGTTTTCATGGTTTCAGTGAGATCTTATATGAATATACATCTTCATCGGCAAATAATGGAAGTGGATTCGAAGGTTTAGGTGATAATACACCTTGGTGGAATATCAGCACTGGTATCGTTTTGATCTTATCACGCTTCTTGCCGATTATCGGACCAGTAGCAATTGCAGGTTTGTTGGCTAAGAAAAAATTCATTCCTGAGGGCGAGGGAACTTTACAGACAGATACAGCAACTTTTGGGATTTTGGTATTTACAGTAATCATTATTGTAGCTGCATTATCATTTTTCCCAGCATTAGCGTTAGGTCCTATTGCTGAATATTTTTCTATGCGTTAATCTCATTTGAATAGTAACGGATCGCTGGGTAATGTATACAGACACGATCATTTACTTCATCAATATAAATAATTAAAAATGAATAAGAATCAATCATTATTTCAGAGTGATATGTTATTGCAGGCTTGCAAACAGTCTTTCGTGAAATTGAACCCCAAACTGATGTTTCGTAATCCCGTAATGTTTACGGTAGAGATCGGAACTTTTGTGATGCTAGTAGTCAGTTTATGGATATTGTCAGGAGAATCATCACAAGGTAGTTTTGGTTATAACTTCACCATATTTTTGATTTTATTGCTTACTCTGTTGTTTGCCAATTTTGCGGAAGCGATTGCTGAAGCTAGAGGAAAAGCACAAGCAGACAGTTTACGTAAAACAAGAGAGGAAACCCCTGCAAAATTAGCAAATGGAAGTATGATTTCTTCTTCACAACTTGTGAAAGGTGATATCTTTATATGTGAAGCAGGTGATATCATTCCTTCTGATGGAGAGATTGTTGCGGGCTTGGCAACGATAGACGAAAGCGCGATCACTGGAGAGTCGGCTCCTGTCATACGTGAAGCTGGAGGGGATAAAAGTAGTGTAACAGGCGGAACAAAAGTATTGTCCGATAAGATACATGTAAAGGTAACGACCGAACCAGGTGAAAGTTTTTTAGATAAAATGATCGCTTTGGTAGAAGGAGCAAGTCGTCAAAAAACACCAAATGAAATTGCATTGACCATTCTTTTAGCAGGTTTTACCTTGGTATTCATTATTGTTACTGTGACTTTAAAACCTTTTGCAGATTATGCCAATGCGCCCATCACAATTGTAGCTTTTATTTCACTATTTATCTGCTTAATACCCACTACGATTGGCGGATTATTATCCGCAATTGGTATCGCAGGAATGGATAGAGCGTTGCGGGCAAATGTCATTACTAAAAGCGGAAAAGCAGTAGAGACGGCTGGAGATATTGATGTCCTATTATTGGATAAAACTGGTACCATTACCATTGGTAACCGTAAAGCAACACATTTTTACCCAACGAAGGGCATAGCCGAAGAGCAACTGATTAAAGCTGCTGTATTAAGTTCAATGAGTGATGAAACTCCTGAAGGAAAATCAATCATTGAGTTGGCTGGTGTTAATCCGTTGGCATATCCAATCAATGCACCCGTTTTTATCAAATTCACGGCAGAGACAAGAAGTTCAGGGATCGATTTTGATCAGACTCGTATTCGTAAAGGTGCGACTGATGCGATCCGTAATATCGTTACGCAGGCCGGAAATGTATTTCCAGTAGATATAACCGATCAGGTTACTGAAATTTCTCAAAATGGAGGTACACCCTTAGTTGTTTGTGAAAACGAAATTGCTTTAGGCGTCATTGAATTGCAGGACGTTATTAAACCAGGGATTCAAGAGCGGTTCGAACGTTTACGGAAAATGGGTATCAAAACAGTTATGGTAACCGGCGATAATCCATTGACGGCAAAATATATTGCCGAAAAGGCCGGAGTCGATGATTTTATTGCTGAGCTAAGCCAGAGGATAAGATGAACTACATCAAAATGGAACAAGCTAATGGCCGTCTGGTTGCCATGATGGGAGATGGTACAAATGATGCTCCAGCACTGGCTCAGGCAGATGTTGGTGTTGCAATGAATAGTGGGACGCAAGCTGCTAAGGAAGCAGGCAACATGGTTGATTTGGATAATGATCCGACGAAATTGATCGAAGTTGTGGAGATCGGTAAACAATTATTGATGACTCGTGGCACACTTACTACTTTTAGTATTGCAAACGATGTGGCGAAATATTTTGCGATTATTCCTGCTTTATTCATTACGGCTATTCCAGCTTTGCAAGGATTAAATATTATGCAATTACATAGTCCAGAGAGTGCCATCTTATCTGCCGTGATATTCAATGCCCTAATTATTCCATTTTTAATTCCATTGGCTTTGAAAGGGGTGGCCTATAAACCCATAGGTGCAAGTGCACTGTTACGGCGTAATCTGCTCATTTTTGGAGTAGGGGGTATTTTGGTGCCATTTGTAGGCATCAATTGATTGATCTTATTGTATCCTTATTTATTTAAAAAAAACGAAATCATGAAAAAGCATATTTTACCAGCTATAAAGCTGACTTTTATCCTAATTGTTTTTTTTGCAGTCATCTATCCTTTTGCTGTATGGGCCATTGCTCAAGCAGCTCCAAATGAAGGTAAAGGTGAAATCATTACTTTTAAAGGTAGGACTTATTACAGCAATATTGGTCAGGCCTTTACAAATGATCACTATTTCTGGTCCCGTCCTTCTGCGGCTGGCTATAATGCAGCAGGATCTGCGGGAAGTAACAAAGGCCCTTCAAACCCGTCATATCTGGCAGAGGTAAAAGGTAGGATAGATACATTTTTGGTGCATAATCCCGCTATTACAAAAGCACAAATACCTGCTGATCTTATTACTGCAAGTGCGAGTGGCTTAGATCCTCACTTTTCAGTACAGGCAGCTCAGGTTCAGGTGAAACGTATTGCTAAGATCCGAAATATTGCAGAAGCAGACTTAATGACATTAATTCATGAGCATACCGAAAAACCATTAATCGGACTATTTGGTCCTGCGAAAATAAATGTATTAAAGTTGAATATTGCATTAGACCAATTATCTGCAAAATAATTTAATATGAAATATCCATGTCATACACATTCGAATAAATGTAATTCTGTCAAGAGTGATGTGTACGCAGTCTGGATATTTCATAGCATCCTTATACAATCAATTAACAAATGTGAAATCAAGCTGTAAAATCATCTGCTATGGATGTTAAGCATGATATACACGAATGCTCTATCAACAAAATGATAAAATTAAGATGAAAAAATATATCATCAGTTCCCTATTGTTATTAGGAACTATCCATATTTTGCAAGCACAAGAAAACGTTGAGATCAAAAATCCGTTAACGATTAGTGGCTATGTTGAAGTATACAGTCAGTACGATTTTTCTAACCCTAAAAATAATTCCCGACCAGGATATGTATACAGTCATCATCGTAATAATGAGGTTAATTTAAATCTTGGAATGATTAAATTAAATTATGAATCTGATAGAATCAGGACTAACCTGGCATTGGCGGCTGGTACTTATATGAATGCAAATTATGCTGCTGAACCAGTAACGTTGAAAAATATCTACGAAGCAAATGTCGGTATCAAGATTTCAGAAAAGCATAATTTATGGATTGATGCTGGTGTTTTGCCATCTCATATTGGATTTGAAAGCGCCATTAGTAAGGATTGCTATACCCTGACACGTAGTATAGGAGCGGATAACTCTCCTTATTTTGAAACAGGAGCTAAGATATCGTATACGACCGATGACGGTAAATGGATGATGAGCGGATTAGTTTTAAATGGCTGGCAAAGAATTCAGCGGATTGACGGAAACAGTACCCCCGCTTTTGGGCATCAGTTAACGTATAGGCCCACGGATAAAATAACTTTAAACAGCAGTTCGTTTATTGGTAATGATAAAGCCGATTCTGTTCGTCAGATGCGGTATTTTCATAATTTTTATGGACAGTTCCAACTGCATGATAAATTTACGGTTATAACAGGGTTTGATATTGGTGCTGAACAAAAAGAAAAAGGAAGCAGTCATTATAACACATGGTTTACTCCAGTTTTGATCGCTTCCTATAAACCTCATGATGATTTTGCTATAGCTTTACGAGGTGAATATTATCAAGATAAGAAAGGGATAATTATTAATACCGGAACTACAAATGGTTTTCAAACATTTGGTTATTCCTTTTCAGTAGATTATGTGGTTTTCTCAAATTTAGTATGGCGAACAGAGTTAAAGAGACTACAGAGTAAAGATGCTATTTTTGCTGATCGAATGATTCTTTGGAAAAAGATAATATGATTGGAATTACTTCTTTGGCATTACGTTTTTAATCAAATTATTATTTCTCTTGTTGTTTTATACTGGTTTATAAAATAACAAGAGAGCTAATAACATGATCTACACTTATATGGAAGAAAGAAAAGATGCGGAACATTTCTTAGGGCTGATAAAAAAATCTAGGAAAGGAAAATTTAAACTGTATATCGGTATGAGCGCTGGTGTAGGGAAGACTTATCGTATGCTACAAGAGGCACATATGCTTCTACATAGTGGGTAGATATTAAAATAGGTTATATTGAAACTCATAATAGAAAAGAAACACATGCATTATTGGATGGTATTCCGTTGATAACCAGACGTAAACTTTTTTATAAGGGAAAAGAGCTTGAAGAATTGGATGTTCAGGCGGTTATTAACATACATCCTGAAATTGTCATAATTGATGAACTTGCTCATAGTAATATTGAAGGAAGTGTCAATGCTAAGCGTTGGCAGGATGTTGTCGATATATTGGATGCAGGTATCAGTGTGATCAGCGCAGTCAATATTCAGCACATTGAAAGTCTGCATGATGAGATTAAGAATATAACAGGTGTTGATGTACAGGAACGTATACCCGATAGTGTGCTGGGATTGGCCGATGAGGTCGTTAATATTGATTTAACAGCTGAAGAGTTGATAAATAGATTGAAAGATGGTAAAATTTATGATGCTGCTAAGATAGAAATGGCATTAGCAAATTTTTTAATAGTGATCATATTTTGCAATTACGTGAACTGGCTTTAAAAGAAGTTGCTTCACAGGTGCAAAGGAAAGTTGAGACGGAGGTTATTCATCATAAATATATGAAGAAGGAGCAATTTCTAGCTTGTGTAAGTTCAAATGAGAAGACTGCTACGATCGTAATTCGTAAGACTGCAAGGTTAGCAAACTATTATAATAGTAAATGGTTTGTTCTCTATGTACAAACGCCTAAAGAAAGTGTTTCTAAAATAGCGCTGGATAAACAGCGACATTTGATTAATAATTTTAAATTAGCAACAGAATTGGGCGCCGAGATTATAAAGGTTAATCATAGCAAGATCGCTACAGCCATTATTGAGCAATGTGAAGCAAAACAGATAACGACAGTTTGTATAGGTAAGCCACATTTGGGATTAATCAAAATCATTTGGGCAACAAATACTTTTAATAAACTTCTGACGAAGCTTTCAAACGAAAAAATTGATCTTATAATTCTTTCATAATGCGTATAAAGACAAAATTAACTTTTGGTGTTGGGTCACTTTTTCTGATGATTGTACTATTGGTTGTGGTAAGTGGCTGGTATATCAATCAGTTGAAAAGGGATACCAATAATATTCTCGTTGCCAATTATAATACTTTGCAATATGCCCGCAATATGCTGTTGGCATTGGAAGAATATGATGTTGATCCAGTAGCGTTACATGATTTTAAGGAAAATCTAGAGAAACAAAAGCATAATGTTACTGAAATCGGAGAGGTGCAGGCTACAAAGATGGTCGAAAAACATTTCTATCAGTTTACTGAAAATAAAGCGGATGTTACGCTGCTTTCCAAAATAAGAAAAGACATTACTGAATTGATGCGTCTCAATATGGAAGCCATAGAACGTAAAAGTGATATTGCTTCTGTAACTGCAGAAAAAGCCATTGCTGTCATTTCCATTACCGGAACATTGTGTTTTCTGATTGCTTTTGTTCTGATCGTTAACCTGCCATCAAATATTGCAAATCCTATTAAAGAATTGACAGAAAGCATTAAGCAGATTGCAAATGAAAACTATAAAAAACGAATACATTATGATAAACGTAATGAATTTGGAGAGCTTGCAAATTCTTTTAATACAATGGCTGAAAAACTAGAAGAATATGCCGAAAGTAAATTGGATAAAATATTAAAAGGGAAAAAACGAATAGATACTCTTATTAATAACATGCATGATCCTGTAATTGGGATTGATGAACAGAAGGTGGTATTATTCGCGAATGAAGAAGCTTTGAAAATTTCTGGTTTACAAAATGAACAGCTAATTGGAAAGCAAATACAGGATGTAGCGGTGACAAATGATCTGATACGTGATTTTATCAAAGATATTTTTCAGGATCAGAAACAACGAGAAGCTACTCTTCTTAAGATTTATGCAAATGGTAAAGAAAGTTATTTTGAGAAGGAAATTGTCGATATCAATATTGTACCGACGGGAGAATTAGATTCTCAATTTATAGGACAGGTCATCATGTTGCGTAATATTACCCAGTTTAAAGAAATGGATTTCGCTAAAACGAATTTTATAGCAACCATATCGCATGAACTTAAAACACCGATTGCCTCCATAAAGATGGGGTTACAACTTTTAGAAAATAAACAAATTGGTGTACTCAATGAAGATCAAAATAATCTTGTTCAAAGTATCCGCGAGGATACCGGGAGGTTGTTGAAAATTACAGGTGAGCTTTTGAATATGACGCAGGTTGAAAGTGGGACCATTCAGTTAAATGTAGCACCGACCAATGTGAGCGAACTCATAGAATATGCTATACGGGCAACAAAAGCGATGGCAGAACAAAAACATATAGAATTGCAATTGCAAATGGAAAATAACCTACCAGATGTGCTCGCTGATAATGAAAAAACAGCCTGGGTATTGACCAACTTACTTTCAAATGCAGTACGTTATTCCTATGAAAATGCTATCATTGGGATCTCTATTGGATCTAGTGAGGATAAAGTGAAATTTGCAATTAAAGATGCTGGACAAGGTATAGAAGATCGGTATAAGGATAAAATATTTGAACGGTATTTTCGAATTCCGGGAACAAAAAAAGAAGGTACAGGTTTGGGTTTAAGTATCAGTAAAGAGTTTATCGAAGCACAGGGGGGGACTATAACTGTTGATAGTGAATATGGTTCAGGAAGTACTTTTTCTTTTACATTGAATCGTATTGATACCAATAATTTTAAAAAAAACTAGTGTCTGTAGCAAGACTTGAGATTGAGAAAATCTAATATATTTTTCATTCCATAATTTTCGCTTTGAGATTTGGAGTGGCCACAATAGGGTAAAGGTTCCTGTGTGCTTGGTAGTTGTAACAAGTGGTGTTGCGCATTCATTTTGCTTAAAGGTATGATAGCAATGCGCGATGGCGCATTGATTTATCACTCTGGTCAATGTATATACCAACTTAGCCGTTTGTCTTCGCGTTTTTGGTAAACCATTTTGCGTTGCAGCGGTGTAGTAATTCGCCATGTCCAATTGATTCATCACGCTGGCCAATGTATATTGAAATTTGGCCGTCTGTTTTTATTCTTACGGTAGTTCATTTTACGCTATTGCTTATTATTAACTCTGCATGGCTTATAGGTATTGCTACGTAACATGCTTTTAGAGAAATATTATTTTACTATTAAGTTAATTTAGTTTACTGGCGAGTAAAATTCTGATATTATTTAGCCTCTTGTTTAAATTAAAAAAGCTTCTCGTACAGAATAGATGCACTTAGGGAAAGTCTGATTTTTAGTTGAATTTATTGAACATCATATTGGGGAGCTTATTTTGTATTCGGAATTGACGTAAAACCCATACGACAGCTTTGATATGCCGTATGCCGAAATAAAATTAGCAGAAGGATTTATGAATACGGCATACCGCGACAAGATAAATCATATCCGTTCCCTTGCCATGTTACGTAGAAAATTGGGCTAATCTGAGTATATAACAAAAGAAGAGACTATCTTTAAAGAGAGCCTCTTCTTTTATTATGGGTTATAAAAGTTTATGCTAATTTGCCTAATGCTTCTTTGATACGTCTTAAAGCTTCTACTAAGCTTTCATCAGATGCAGCATATGACAGACGGATGTATTTGTCATTTCCAAATGAATCACCACCAACTGTTGCGACATGACCTACATTCAGTAGGTATAGAGCTAAGTCAGATGAATTGTTGATTACATTTCCATTCTCATCTTTTTTTCCAAAGAAAGAACTGATTTCTGGGAAGAAATAGAAAGCGCCTTCAGGTAAGTTTGTTTTAACTCCTGGAATTGCGGATAATAGATCATAAACCAGTTGACGACGACGAGCAAATGCCTCTTTCATTTTATTCACTGATGCTAATCCTTGCTCATAAGCAACGATTCCTGCACGTTGTGATATCGAACATGTTCCCGATGTCGTTTGTCCTTGTAATTTATCATTTGCAGCAGCGATCTCTTTATTACAAGCAATATAACCTAATCTCCAGCCGGTCATTGCAAATGCTTTGGAGAAACCGTTAATGATAATCACACGGTCTTTAATGCTATCAAATTGAGCGATAGATTCATGTTTGTCTACAAAATTGATATGTTCATAGATTTCATCTGATAAGATAAATACCTGTGGATGTTTTTCAAATACTTTTGCCAAAGCAGCTAACTCATCTTTACTATACACCGTACCTGTAGGGTTATTTGGTGATGAGAACATGAACAATTTAGTTTTAGGCGTGATAGCGGCCTCAAGTTGTTCAGGTGTAATTTTAAAGTTATTATCGATTTCAGTATTGATGAAAACCGATTTTCCTTCAGCTAAAACAACCATTTCTGAATAAGAAACCAGTATGGGGTGGGTATTACAACTTCATCACCAGGATTAACAAGTGTTAAAATAACATTTGATAAAGACTGTTTTGCACCTGTAGAAACTACGATTTGAGAGATGTCATAATCAAGATTATTTTCAATCTTCAATTTATTCACAATAGCCTGACGTAATTCTGGGTATCCCGGAACTGGCGAGTAACGTGTCCAATTTTCGTCTAAAGCTACCTTAGCAGCTTCTTTAACGTGTTCAGGAGTATTGAAATCTGGTTCGCCAACACTTAAGCTGATAACATTAACGCCTTTTGAGGCTAATTCGCGACCAAGCTTAGTCATTTTAAGCGTAGCCGACTCGGATAAGTTGTTTATCCTATCTGATAAATATGATTGTGTGCTCATGGTAAGACAAAGATATTATTTAGAATGCAAATAATACTTTAATTTCTTGAAAAAAGACAAACGATTGCTTCTTTTTTACTGAAAATATGTAAAATTATTAAGATTTTGATTGCTTTAGAATAACATCTATTCTAATCTTTCATCTCCTATATTACCGATGTTACTATGTTAGAAATATACGATAAATTTTATAATGATATTTCTGCTTAGCATTGATCACCATTTCATTTTATCAGATTGCATTGATGTAAAAGAGTATGCTAAAAGATTAGTAGTTTCAAACTAAAAAGGAAATCGTAGCGTTATATGACTACCTTTGTCGCGAAAATAAAGTAATATTATGTCTAAGCAAAAAAGATTAGTTCTGCTATCCTTTTGACAGGGCTGGGATTGATGATCATCAAATTTGTCGCGTATTTCCTTACTGCTTCCAATGCTATTTTCACCGATGCTGCGGAAAGTATTGTCAATGTCATTGCCTCAAGTTTTGCTTTCTATAGTATTTATTTAGCCGCTCAACCTAAAGATAACAATCATCCGTATGGCCATGGAAAAGTTGAATTCTTTTCTGTTTTCTTGGAAGGGGGACTTATTTTTATAGCCGGATCAATCATATTAGTAAAAGGATTTTATAATATCTTTTTCCCATCTACATTATCAAATTTGGAAGAAGGGATCGGTTTAGTTTCTGTTACGGCCCTGATTAATTTTATAATTGGATTCTACATCATGAAAAGAGGGCGAGCATTGGGTTCTCTTACATTGGAAGCCGACGGTAAACATCTACAAGTTGATGCCTATAGTACAATAGGCCTAGTAGTCGGTCTTATTCTTATGAAATTAACAGGCTTAAAGTGGATCGATATTGCTATTTCTTTTGTCTTGGGCACTTTTATTTTATATAATGGGTATAAATTGTTACGTCAGTCAGTGGGTGGACTTATGGATGAGTCAGATGTAGATCTTGTAAAAGAAGTCGTTCAAGTTTTGCAGGAAAACCGTCATACAGATTGGATTGATATACACAATCTGCGTGTCCAACGATATGGCAATGAATTGCATGTAGATTGTCACTTGACACTTCCGAATTATTATTCTTTAATTAAAGTACACGATGAAATCTCGATTTTAGATAAAATAGTTAATACCAAAATGTCTGTTGAAACCGAGTTTTTTATTCACGCAGATCCATGCCTCCCTGAATGTTGCAGCTACTGTCAGGTAAAAGACTGTCCGATAAGATCGCAAGAGTTTACAGTTGAGATTGAATGGCAAGTCGAAAACGTCACAGCAAATCGAAAACATTTTTTATCTTAATCGATAAATCATGAAATTATGTGCATAAATAGGGGAGAGCTTAGCCTAAATGTCTGTCAAAAAAAGTATCTTTGCTTTTTAGAAACGATTTTTAAAAATCCTATATGAAGCACATACGTAATTTCTGTATCATCGCACACATTGATCACGGTAAAAGTACATTAGCCGATCGATTATTGGAGTACACTAACACCATTACACAACGTGAAGCGCAGGCACAATTACTAGATAATATGGATTTGGAACGTGAACGTGGTATTACCATAAAGAGTCACGCGATCCAGATGAACTATATACAAGACGGTCAAGAGTATATTTTAAATTTAATTGATACTCCTGGACACGTCGATTTTTCTTATGAAGTATCACGTTCCATTGCTGCCTGTGAAGGAGCCTTGTTAATTGTAGATGCTTCTCAAGGTATACAAGCACAAACAATCTCGAATCTTTATTTAGCATTAGAACATGATTTAGAGATTATTCCAATTTTAAATAAGATGGATCTTCCTGGTGCTATGCCAGAGGAAGTGAAAGACCAGATCATTGATTTAATTGGTGGTAACCGTGAAGATATTATTCCAGCATCTGGTAAAACAGGTCTTGGTATCCCTGATATCTTAAGAGCCATTGTAGCGCGGGTTCCTGCACCACTAGGTGATCCAACAGCTCCTTTACAGGCTTTGATTTTCGATTCAGTTTATAACTCTTTCCGTGGTATCATGGCCTATTTCAAAGTTGAAAATGGTGAGATCCGTAAAGGTGATAAAGTGAAATTTGTTGCTACAGGAAAGGAATATTCTGCGGATGAGATCGGAACTTTGAAATTAAATCAAGTTGCTAAAGATGTCGTTAGAACAGGTGATGTTGGATACATCATCTCCGGGATTAAGGAAGCA
The DNA here is from genome assembly GCF_001006065.1 of Sphingobacterium sp. IITKGP-BTPF85. Taxonomy (NCBI): domain Bacteria; kingdom Pseudomonadati; phylum Bacteroidota; class Sphingobacteriia; order Sphingobacteriales; family Sphingobacteriaceae; genus Sphingobacterium; species Sphingobacterium sp. IITKGP-BTPF85. Next base: position 68,853 of record NZ_ASZT02000004.1, on the reverse strand, counting down.
CGTGAAGTAAAAGTTGGCGATACGATCACTCATAAGGAAAGACCTTGTGATGGTGCTATTCAAGGATTTGAAGAAGTAAAACCAATGGTTTTTGCCGGAATATATCCTGTTGATACAGAAGATTACGAAGAGTTACGTGAATCTATGCACCGTTTGCAATTGAATGACGCATCTTTAGTGTTTGAACCAGAGTCTTCAGCAGCGCTAGGTTTTGGATTCCGTTGTGGATTCTTAGGAATGCTTCATATGGAGATTATCCAAGAGCGTCTTGAGCGTGAGTTTGATATGACTGTTATCACCACTGTTCCCAACGTATCTTACAAAGCGTATTTAACAAAAGATAATGAAGAAGTTCAGGTTCATAACCCATCCGATTTACCAGATCCGAGTAAATTAGATGCTATTGAGGAACCTTATATTAAAGCAAATATCATTACTAAATCTGATTTCGTAGGACCGATTATGTCTTTATGTATCCAAAAACGTGGTGCAATCATTAATCAGTCATATTTAACTTCAGACCGTGTTGAATTGGTATTTGAGATGCCAATGGGTGAAATTGTATTTGATTTTTATGATAAGTTAAAAACGATTTCCAAGGGCTATGCTTCTTTTGATTATACACAGATAGGTTACCGTCAATCGGATTTGGTCCGTTTGGATATCCGTTTAAATGATGAACCTGTAGATGCATTGTCATCTCTGATTCACAGAAGTAATGCATATGACTTTGGTAAGAAAATTTGTGAAAAATTAAAAGAATTACTACCTCGCCAACAGTTTGAAATTCGTATCCAAGCATCTATTGGAATGAAAATTATTGCCCGTGAGACAATTTCTGCTTTACGTAAAGATGTAACAGCAAAATGTTATGGCGGTGATATTTCTCGTAAGCGTAAGCTTTTGGAAAAGCAGAAAAAAGGTAAAAAACGAATGCGTCAAGTAGGTAACGTTGAAATACCGCAATCGGCATTTATGGCTGTACTGAAATTAGATTAGAAACTTAAAAAATCCTATTCCTATAAAAATGAATTTATTAGACGGTAAACTCGTATCAGCTAAAATCAAAGAAGATATCAAAAAAGATACAGCTGATTTACAGCGCAAGCTGGACGTAAACCTCATTTAGTGGCTATCCTAGTTGGAAACGACGGAGGTAGTGAAACTTATGTGGCGAGTAAAATGCGTAATTGTGAATTGGTAGGTTTTGAATCTACTAATATTCGTTACGATGTTGATGTGACTGAAGAACAATTGATCGCGAAAATTCAAGAAATAAATGCGGATGCAAATATTGACGGTTTGATCGTGCAGTTACCACTTCCAAAGCATATCGATCCCGATAAAATAACTGAAGCAATAGATTACCGAAAAGATGTAGATGGTTTTCATCCCATCAATTGGGCAGAATGCAACGAAATCTTCCTTGCTTTATCCCAGCAACACCTTATGGTATTATGTTGATGCTGGATCATTATAAAATTGAAACTGCAGGTAAACATGCAGTGGTGGTAGGTAGAAGTAATATCGTTGGTTCACCAATGAGTATTCTTTTAGCACGAAACTCTAATCCAGGTAACTGCACAGTTACCTTAACACATAGTCGTACAAAAGACCTTAAAACAGAAGTTTTACGTGCGGATATTATTGTTGCTGCAATTGGGAAGAAAAACTTTGTTACTGCAGATATGGTGAAGGATGGCGCAGTTGTAATTGATGTAGGTATTAATAGAGAAGACTCAACAGAAACAAAATCTGGCTTTAAATTATATGGAGATGTAGATTTTGAGCAAGTCGCTCCTAAAGCTTCATGGATAACTCCTGTACCTGGAGGAGTGGGCTTGATGACGATTGTAGGATTACTTAAGAATACACTAGAAGCGGCAAAAGGCACAATTTATCCTAAAGCATAATTGGCATAAATATTGTTTGGTTAAATCTGTTAACCAAAAAATATACGAAATGAAAAAAGTTGCATTTTTAGCATTATTCGCAGGAGTTTCATTAACTTTTGCGGCTTGTAATAACACGCCAAAAGAAGATAAAAATAGTGATGGAGAAGTCACAGTCGGAGAAAAGTTAGATAATTCTCTTGATAGTTTAGATAAACATGCAGACGTTGCTGCAGCTGATGCGAAAGCTAAATATGAGCAAGCTCAAAAAGATCTAGATGCTGCAATAGCAAAAGGAGATAAGAAAGCTGAAGAAGCTGCACGTAAAACGGTAGATGAGACAAAAACTGCTTGGGAAAAAATTACTGCAGGTACTGCTAAAGTAGCGGGAGATGTTGAAGAAGGCGTTAAGGATGCCGCCCATGCAACTGGTCATGCTATCGATAAAGCTGCTGACGCAACAGCTAAAGCTGGAAAATCTGCAGTTGAAGGTACTAAAGATGCAGCTAAAGCTGTAGGTGACAAAGCCAAAAAAGTTGGTGAAGCATTGAAAAACTAAATCGAAATAAGATTTTAATAAAAAAGCCTTTCAGAAATTCTGAAAGGCTTTTCTTTTGATTTGAAATTTTTAATTTTCCTTTCGAATGGTAACAGCATTCTTATGTGCATGAAGTCCCTCTAATTCTGCTAAGATCTCCACAGTAGAACCAATATTAAGTAGTCCTTCCGGACTTATATGTTGGAAAGTAATCTTTTTTACAAATGAATCTACAGATACACCTGAATAGGATCTTGCATATCCTGATGTGGGTAAAGTATGGTTTGTTCCAGAAGCATAATCTCCCGCACTTTCAGGCGTTAAGTGTCCTAAAAAGACAGAACCTGCATTTAAAATAAGACGAACAAGACGTTCCCATTGATCGGTTTCTAGGATCAGATGTTCTGGTGCATAATAATTACTAAACGCCAGTGCCTCATTTAAATCAGTTGCTAACACCGCATAGGAGTTCTCGATTGCTTTGCTTGCTAATTCAAAACGGGGTAAAATAGCAAGTTGCTTTTCTAATTCAAGATTTACAGCTTCAATAATATCTTTGGAAGTTGCTACCAGTACAGCCTGACTGTCCGCACCATGTTCAGCTTGAGCTAATAGATCTGCAGCTACATAAGCAGGTGTGGCAGTTTCATCAGCAATTACTAAAACTTCAGATGGACCAGCAGGCATGTCGATACTTACATTGGCCATACCTTGAACAATGCTTTTTGCTTTTGTCACAAATTGATTGCCAGGTCCAAATATTTTATCAACTTTAGGGATCGTTTCCGATCCAAAAGCCATTGCCGCTATAGCTTGAGCACCACCGACAAGGTAAATGCGTTCGATTTTTAATAATTTGAGACAATAGGCTACGAAACCGTTTATTTTTCCACTTTTTTGGGGAGGAGAACAAACGATGATTTCTTTACATCCCGCAATTCGCGCCGGTACACCTAACATTAATAGTGTACTTGGTAGAACAGCGGAGCCTCCCGGTATATAAAGACCGACTTTTTCAATAGGACGGTTCTCCCGCCAGCATTTTACACCTATCGTGGTCTCTACAACTCGCTCACGCTTTACTTGTGAAGAGTGGAATTTATGAATATTCTGGAACGCAATTTCTAAAGCCCTTTGTTGTTCGCGATTAATCGTTGATGCCAGTGCGTCAATATCGTTAGCATCAAGGTAAAGTTTTTCTAATTCAACTTTGTCAAATTGTTGTGCATAGCTAATCAAAGCTTTATCACCATTTTGACGAACTTCTTGTATAATATCTAAGACAGTATCTTGGATAGCATGCGAAGGATCAGTATTACGCGTTGTTAATTCCTGTAATTCAATGGGATTTAACTGAGCATATTCAAAAGTTTTAAGCATGATGAATTTTATTTTAAGCGCAGTGCGCTTATTAACTACATAATAATTTTTTCGATCGGCATGACCACAATTCCTTGGGCACCTGCAGACTTTAGCTTGTTGATCTTACCCCAGAAATCATCTTCTGAAATAACGGTATGAACGGCAACCCAACCTTCTTCTGCTAAAGGAACAACAGTCGGTGATTTTACACCATGTAAAAGACCTGTTATAGTAGGTAAATTAACTTTCTCAACATTCAGAACAACGTACTTAGTTTCTTTTGCCATTAACACCGACTGGATTCGCTGTAAAAGTTCTGCTAAGATTTCGTTATCCTCCAATCCTGGACGACCGATAAGAATTGCTTCAGACTTACGGACATCGGCAAACTGTTTTAATCCATTATTTTTAAGGGTTCCGCCCGTAGAGACAATATCACATATAGCGTCACTCAACCCTAAGCCAGGTGCAATTTCAACAGATCCTGATATCATCTGAATATCTGCCTCGATGCGGTATTCATCTAAAAATTTCTTTAAAATAACAGGATAAGAAGTTGCAATAGATTTTCCATTAAGATCTCTTAAATCTTTAATATCACTATCTTTTTGAACAGCTAGTTTTAAAGTACATTTTCCAAAACCGAGACGTTGTAGATAATTAACTTCAGATTCAGTTTCATCAATGACATTTTCACCAACTATTCCGAGATCAGCAATTCCTTGCTCTACATATCCTGGAATATCATCATCACGAAGGAAAAGAATTTCAAGAGGGAAATTGGAAACGGTTGTTATTAAAGAACTTTTATAATTTTCGAAGTCGAGACCACAGTTTTTAAGTAATTGAACTGATTTTTCGTTTAATCTACCCGATTTTTGGATAGCAATTTTAAGATTTTTCAAAGCTTTATAATGTTAGCTGTAAATTATTAATAAATAGAAATCAAACACAAGGGAAAAAATGCTTCACGTAGAAACACACTTATTACATATCGCCGCAATGGCGATGATGCATATGAAAGTGATGTCCGTGAGCAAAAATCATGTTTGTATTAATAATGTGTCAAAAATAGTATTTTGTTAATAGAAATCAAATTTAAATAGCTATTAATTGATAAAAATAAAATAGAGATAGCGTAAATATGACATTTCTGCATTGAAATTAAACATTTTTTACCTTACTAAAATATTTAATATGCGATAGAAATTACGTTAGAGTATGCTTCAAGCTTCTTTTTGCGTGATGTTGTTATGATGCACAACATTATTACATTTGGAAGCTATTTATACTTTTTTAGTATAAATTTAATATTAATTTTAAATTCTCGATGTCTGTAAGAAGAATAGGGACTTGTACAATCGAAAATAATAAGCTAAAATATGAATTTAGAAAATCTAAATCGCCGTTCTTTTCTAAAGAAAACAAATACCGTAGTTCTGGGGACTGCTCTGGCTGCATCAAGCCTTAATTTGTATGCAAACAGTGCTCCAAAGAAAATTAAGATCGGACTTGTAGGCTGTGGCGGTAGGGGGACAGGGGCCGCTTCTCAAGCTTTGCGCGCAGATCCAAATGTCGTCATTACCGCTGTTGCAGATATCTTCCAAGATCAAGTAGACCTATGTTTAGATTCATTAAGACAGATATCAAATGATCAAGTAAAGGTCGATAGCAAAAACATCTTTTTAGGATTTTTAGGATTTCAAAAATTGATGAATACCGATGTGGATGTGGTTTTACTTTGTTCTCCACCAAACTTTAGACCAGATCATTTGGAAGAGGCCGTCAAAAAAGGAAAGCACATCTTTTGCGAAAAACCTGTTGCAGTAGATATTCCAAACTTGAAAAGAGTTTTTGAAAGCGTAAAGATTGCTAAAGAAAAGAATCTCTGTTTGGTAAGTGGTTTCTGTTTTCGGTATGCAACACCAAACCGTGAAATCTTTCAAAGGATAAAACAAGGTGATATTGGTGATATACAATCTGTTTCTACTTTTAGATTTGGAGGAGAGTTAAGTCATAAGGAAAGACAGGCCGGTTGGTCAGATTTAGAGTATCAGTTACGTAATTGGTTCTATTTCCAAAGATATTCTGGCGATCTAATTGTCGAGCAAGCTATACATAGTGTTGATATGATGTCTTGGGCATTAGGAGATATTGTTCCTAAGACTATTATTGCAACTGGAGGAAGACAGTCCCGAGAGTTGGATAAATTCGGCAACGTTTATGATCATATGTCTATTGAATTTGATTATGGAAATGGATTAAAGGCCTTTCATTCTTGTCGTCAACAAAATGGAACTGATTCCCGAAATTCAGTGGACGTCATAGGAAAGAACGGTCGTGCAAACTTAAATATTCCTTCAAACTTCGAGATTTATGGTGACAAAGCGTGGAAGTTTACTGGACGGAACAATAATATGTATCAAACCCAGCATGATGAACTTTTCGCAGCCATCCGTGATAAAAAAGTGATTAACGATGGACCACACCTTGCGAATAGTACCCTACTTGCAATTTGGTCTCGAACGGCCGCTTATACGGGGAAAGCGATTACGTATGATCAGATTATGCAATCGACAGAAGTTTTAGGCCCTACTTCATTAGAATATGATTGGAAAATGCAAGCTGATAATCGCGGGATTCCTCAGCCGGGAAAAACACCATTTGTTTAGGTATGGACGTAGGAATTAAGATATTAGTAGTCGGGTGTGGTAACATGGGAGCCTCTCATGCCCGCGCCTATCATGACTTACCGGGTTTTGAAATTGTTGGGCTGGTATCCAGGGGAGAAAGTAAAAGTAGATTGAATAAATCGCTTCAGGCAGCTTATCCTGAATTTGATGATTTTGAAGAGGCGTTACTGCAAACAAAACCAAATGCAGTCTGTATTTCAACCTATCCCGATACGCATGAAAATTATGCAATCAGATCTTTTGAGGCAGGAGCACATGTTTTTCTTGAAAAACCTTTAGCAGATACAGTACTAGGCGCTCAAAATGTTATCGATGCAGCAATAAAGTATAATAAAAAATTGGTGGTAGGATATATTTTACGATATCACCCTTCATGGAAAAAGTTTATCGCAATTAGCCGTAAGATGGGAACACCTTTGGTCATGCGTATGAATCTCAATCAGCAGAGTCATGGTTATATGTGGGATGTACACCGCAATTTAATGAATAGTTTAAGTCCAATAGTAGATTGTGGTGTTCATTATATTGATGTGATGTGTCAAATGACAGACGCTAAGCCTGTTCGAGTTTCCGCTATCGGAGCTCGATTGACAAATGATATACCCGAAACGAATTATAATTATGGACAGCTTCAGTTACATTTTGATGATGGTTCTGTAGGATGGTATGAAGCAGGATGGGGACCTATGGTCAGTCAAACTGCTTTTTTTGTTAAAGATGTGTTTGGCCCTAAAGGGGCGGTATCTATTGTGCCAAATCATGCTGTCAGAGAAGGAGTGTCGGATTCGGTGGAAGCACATACCAAAACAGAATCAATTCGTGTACATCATGCTGATATTGATGTAAATAATGAATTTTTAAAAGCGGATGAATGGATTCATTTAGAAGACGAACCTACACATCAAGATCTTTGTAACAGAGAACAGTTGTTTTTTCAAAAAGCAATTGTAGAGGATTTGGATTTAAAGAAGCAATCGGAAGATGCTTTGAATAGTTTACGTATTGCTTTTGCATGTGACCAAGCTGTGAAAACCAAAAGTATAATAACGTTGTAAAGAACTTTTAATAGAGAAATAATGGTTTTAGGTATGTTATTTTGTAATAAGGCAATTAGCAGAACAGCATATGTAAACCATCGTTCACTATTTTATTTAAAACAATAAAATGTGGAGAAATAAAGTAAATTAATTTTAATTGTGAAAGATAGATCGTTTTGGTCTATCTTTTGTTGTTTAGGAGCTATATTTGTAATGTATGAAAAAATTGGTTCATGTTGTATTTCTTACTATACTGTTATCCCATTCTGCTACAGCTCAGGATAACCTATGGCAGATGAAATTGAGTTTTAAAGGACAGATCGCTGTGGAAGAATTAGAAAAGTCTGTGCCTGAATTTGCGTTAGATTTCTATGAGCCATTTTTAAAAGGAGGAACCACTGCTCAAGAGGTTACGATTTTTACCTCACCTACGAAGATTAAATCAGTTGATAATCTAGGGCACGTTCTGATTGCAGATCGAACTAAAAAACAGGAATATTCATTTACAAAAGGTGATGATCTACTTTCACAGGATGTGCTGTCTTCAGATTATCCCTTATTGAAGAATCCGACTGATCCAAAAGATGCTTATCTTATCTTGGAAAACGGGTCCGAAAAAGAAACCATCAACGGTGTTTCCTGTATAAAAGCATTGTTGAAAGTTGTGGACCCTTATTTAGGTGAAGTTGCAATGACAATTTGGTATGCTCCGGATCTACCGAGTTATTATCTAAGTAGTTTGCCCTTTTTGATTAATGTACCAGGAGCAGTTCTGAAATTAAATGATCAGGTGCATAATTCTTTAGGTTTTGAAGTCTCAGCTTTGACTAAGCTAAGTGACTTAAAGGAATTTGAATTACCTCATGAGGTTAAAATTGTTAAGCTTTCAGAAAATGAAGGTAGTAACTTGGATGATGCAAGTGTTTTTCAAGATGCATTTGAACTTAAAGCACCTTTAAAATGGTTTTCACAGCAGAATGCCGCATATGGTGATGAACATTTGTTTGGGGTTAAAAAAGCGGATGGAACAATTGTGGAGCCTGCAAATTTTTATTCAATCGATGTATTGAATAAACAAAGAGCAATAGTTTCTGATAGTAGTAGTTTGTTTTGGATTATTGATGATGAAGCAAAAAAATAAATCATGTAGGTTTTGAAGTGCTTTATGCTGTTAATGATGAGAACATGGTGTATGCAATAGAAGATCGATATGGTATCATTAATGCTTCAGGAGTGTCACTTATTGGAGGTTTAAGCAATATCAGCAACTTTGTAGGATCATATTTGCTATTTTCTGAAAACAATAAGCAAGGTTTATTGGATTTTAATGGGAAGATTGTTCTGAAACCTACTTTAGATTTTATTGATACTGATGAGCAAGGTAATATTCTGGTTAAGGATTTGAAGATTAGTTCCGAAGTACAACAATATTCACTTCCAGATTTTCATGAGAAGTACTTGAAATAGAGTCGAAAAAATATTCATTCAAAAATAAAGGCGATCATTGATCGCCTTTATGCTTTATTATTAATCCCAAATTTAGATTAAGGGATGTTCAAATATTTATGTGTCTGAAGTGAGATATTCCATTTAGGATTATCTTTGACATGATCAATGATCAGTGGGGTCATTTCAGGATATTTGGACCATTCAGGTTGCAAATATAATTTACAGTCGTTGTTTACTAATTTAGAATGTTCTTCAGCCCATTCAAAATCACTTTTATTAAAAACAATGACTTTTAATTCACCGGCAGCTTCTAAAACATCTTTTCTTGGAGCTTTAAATTTCTTTGGAGAAAGACAGATCCAATCCCATTCGCCACTTAGTGGATAGGCACCAGATGTCTCTATAAAAGTTTGAATTCCAGCTGCGTGAAGACCTCTTGTTAAGTAATCCAAATTGTAGATTAAAGGTTCTCCTCCAGTGATGACAACTGTCTTTGCAGGATATTTTTTTGCATTTTCAATAATCTGATCAGCAGAAGTAAGCGGGTGTAAAGTGGCATCCCAGCTTTCTTTAACATCACACCAGTGACACCCCACATCACATCCTCCCAATCGAATAAAATATGCAGCTTTTCCTGTGTGAAATCCCTCTCCCTGAATTGTATAGAACTCTTCCATCAACGGAAGTAAAGTGCCGTCTTCTGGAACTTGATGTGACATAGTAATGAATTTAAGATTGCAAAAATAATAAAAAAGATTGTGATATCGGGATTGTTTTCAATTCATTACTTTTAGATTAGATAGTCAAATTACTTGACGATCTTATTTGTCGCAGACAGGATTCTATATATCCCCATGTTTATAATTAACGAATTTTTATCATAAACTGTTAGTTCAGCATTTTTATGATGAATATTCCTATGTTACGTTTGCATTATGTTGTGCTATCTTCCAATTGAAGGGTAGAACTAAAATGTGTCGATCAATGATGGGAGTGCAATAAAGACTTAAAAGTGCAATTATGGATTATTTTCAGTATATTTGATGGATAATAGGTCTAGGAATAGATTTAATTTATTAAGCCTTATTGATAATTAACAATTTAGTATGTTGTGTGTCTGTAAGGTATTGTTTTATAAATAATTACTAAAAATAATCATATTTGTTGATGATTAAAATTACATTACCTGATGGTTCCGTTCGTGAGTACGAAAAAGGAACATCAGCTGCTCAAGTAGCATTGTCAATCTCGGAAGGTTTAGCTAGAAATGTGTTAGCCGCCGAAGTGAATGGAGAGATTTGGGACTCATCTCGTCCTATTGAAGAAGATTCTGCAGTAAGTTGTTGACCTGGAATGATACAAATGGTAAATCTACCTTTGGCATTCTTCTGCGCATCTATTAGCAGAGGCATTAGAAGATCTTTACCCAGGTATCAAGTTTGGTATAGGTCCCGCTATTGAGACGGGTTTCTATTATGACGTTGATTTTGGAGATCGTGAATTCTCATCTGATGATTTTAAGCAGATTGAAGATAAGATGCTAGAACTAGCAAAACGTAAAGAAATTTTCGAACGTAAAGCTGTTTCTAAAGCTGATGCTATTGCATATTTTACTGAAAAAGGAGACGAATATAAATTAGATCTGATTAAAGATCTGGAAGATGGAAAGATTACATTCTATACACAGGGAGAATTTACCGATCTATGTCGTGGACCACATATTCCTAATACGGGATTTATCAAAGCGATCAAATTAACAAATGTTGCCGGTGCATACTGGAGAGGTGATGAGTCTCGTAAACAATTGACTCGTATTTATGGGGTAACGTTTCCAAAAGCTTCTGAATTAACAGAATATTTGAAGTTCATTGAAGAAGCAAAAAAGCGTGATCATCGTAAATTAGGTAAGGAATTAGAGTTGTTTGCTTTTTCAGAGAAAGTAGGAGCAGGATTACCATTGTGGTTGCCGAAAGGAGCAGCTTTGCGTCAAAAATTACAAGATTTTTTACAAAGAGCTCAGTTAAAATCAGGTTATGAACCTGTGATGACACCTCATATCGGTAATAAACAATTGTACGTAACTTCTGGGCACTATGATAAATATGGCGAAGATTCATTCCAGCGATAAGAACTCCAGTTGAAGACGAAGAGTTTTTCTTGAAGCCGATGAACTGTCCACATCACTGTGAGATTTATAAAACAAAGCCACGCTCTTATAAAGATCTTCCTGTACGTTTTGCAGAATTTGGTACGGTTTACCGCTACGAGCAATCTGGAGAATTACATGGTTTGACACGTGTAAGAGGGTTTACACAAGATGATGCACATTTATTCTGTCGCCCAGATCAGGTGAAGGAAGAATTTAAAAAAGTGATTGACTTGGTGTTGTATGTTTTTAAAGCATTAGGTTTTGAAGAGTATACTGCACAGATTTCATTAAGAGATCCAGAAAATCGCACCAAATATATTGGTACCGATGAAAATTGGGCTCTTGCAGAAAGTGCAATTATCGAGGCCGCTGCAGAAAAAGAATTATCGACTGTCGTCGAATATGGCGAGGCAGCTTTCTATGGACCTAAATTGGATTTCATGGTGAAGGATGCTTTGGGACGTAGATGGCAGCTAGGTACTATTCAAGTGGATTATAATTTACCTGAGCGCTTCGAACTGGAGTATACAGGTTCTGATAATGCAAAGCATAGACCAGTGATGATTCATAGAGCACCATTTGGTTCTATGGAGCGTTTTATTGCTGTATTGATCGAACACTGTGCTGGAGAATTTCCATTATGGCTTGCCCCAGAACAATTTATCGTCTTACCAGTGTCAGAAAAATATGAAGAATATGCGAAAAACCTTTTAGAATCGCTAAATAATTCCGATATTCGCGGACTGATAGACTTGCGTGATGAAAAAGTGGGTCGCAAAATCAGAGATGCAGAGGTGAAAAAACTGCCTTATATGTTGATTGTAGGGGAGAAAGAGGCTGAGAGTGGCACGATTTCTGTGCGTAAACATGGTTCAGTAGACATGGGATCCATGACTGCTGACGAATTTAGAGAAGTATTAATTAAAGAAATAACCGTTTAAATATTTAAACATTTGGCATTAAAAAGACCAGGTGGTCCTAGACCACCAATGAGGAAGAAAGAACCAGATCACCGCATTAATGAACTAATCCGTGTGCCTGAGGTACGTTTGGTAGGTGACAATGTGGAAACAGGAGTATATCCTACACGTAAAGCTTTAGAGCTTGCAGATGAATTGGAACTTGATTTAGTTGAGATTTCGCCAAATGCTGTTCCGCCGGTTTGTAAAATTATCGACTACAGTAAATTTGTTTACGAGCAAAAGAAGAAACAAAAAGAAATCAAAGCTAATGCAAAACAAACTGTTATTAAGGAAATCCGTTTCGGACCTAATACCAGTGAACATGATTTTGACTTCAAATTGAAACATGCGATCAAATTTCTTGAAAGCGGTGAAAAAGTTCGTGCTTACGTACACTTTAAAGGCCGTGCAATTGTACACAAAGAACAAGGAGAGATCCTGTTATTGCGTTTTGCACAAGCGTTAGAAGAAGTAGGTAAAGTAGAATTATTACCGAAATTAGAAGGAAAACGTATGTTTTTAACTTTGGCGCCTAAATTGGTAGCTAAAAAATAATAAAAAAATTCTAACAGATTGATATAAAATTTAAAGTATTATGCCAAAAGTAAAAACCAATTCCAGCGCTAAAAAACGTTTTAAGCTTACTGGAACAGGTAAAATCGCAAGAAAAAACGCTTTCAAAAGCCACATCTTGACAAAAAAGAGCACAAAACGTAAACGTAACTTAACAACAACAAGTTATGTATCTGATGGCGATATGGGCAACGTTAAACGTATGCTTGCTATCGGTAAATAAGTTTTATTCGATTTAATTAATAATAATTTTTTAACCGGGTACAGGGTTGTAAGATCATTGAGAAACATGACGCCTTTTACCAAATAATTTTAAAAATATGCCACGTTCGGTTAACGCAGTTGCTTCGAGAAGAAGACGTAAAAAAATCCTTAAATTAGCGAAAGGCTATTATGGATCACGTAGCAAAGTATATACTATTGCTAAAAATACAGTAGAAAAAGGTTTACAGTACGCTTACCGCGACCGTAAAACCAAAAAACGCGAGTTTAGAGCTTTATGGATTCAACGTATTAACGCTGGAGCCCGTCAACAAGGATTATCTTATTCAGTGTTGATTGGTAAATTAAATGCTAAAAATATTGGTTTAAACCGTAAGGTTTTAGCTGATTTAGCTTTAAACAACCCAGATGCTTTCAAAGCAGTTATTGACGCAGTAAAATAGAGTTTTAACCCTGAGTCAATTTGTTAGATATTGGAAAGGAACCCATCAGGGTTCCTTTTTTGTTGTTACAAACTTTCGATTATTTATCGTTTTAATAATGAGCTCTTTTAAGCTTTATTTTTTTTAACTGTTTTGAAGTTTGGAATATATTTTTATTTTTATATAAAAGAGCCGTAGTTTATGAAGTTTCAAGATTTAGTTAATTTGTATGAAGAAGGAAGATATGAGGATTGTTTGTCCGAATTAGAAGTTTTTCTGGTACTGAATCCTCAAGATATTCCCACACTAATTTTAAAAGCTACTGTACTTAAAGAACTTGATTTTCAAAATTCAGAAGAAGATAGTAAGGAATTATTATTAGAAGATTTTCAGGAAGTTATTACAATTTATAAATCTATTCTTGAAATAGAGCCCAATAATGAGGCCGCTCTTTTTGGTTTGTTGGAAACAACACGATTCTTTTATAAAGATCTAGATTACGATGAGTATGCATCGTATATAGATAGGTTGAGTATTCATGAAGATGAACTGGAGAACGTATGCCGTTTTAAAGCTGATTTAAATTATTTGCATGAAAAGTTTAATGAATCTATAGGTAATATCAATGAATTATTATCTATTTATGAAGTGCTATACGCCCATGATCGTATTAGTAAATGTGCTTTGCTAACAGAGAGTTTACTCTTTAAAGCAATGATACTCCGTGAAAATTTAGATCAACATCAACAAGCCTTAGCTGAATTTAAAAAATACAAACATGATATTCTTTCCAATAATGTATTGCTTTACCTAGATATAGGACAGCTTGCAATGGATTATCATGATTATGACATGATCGGTTGGGCCGGTACTAAGGCTGTGTTGTATGGAAATGAAGATCCTGAACTTGACGCAGAGATATTTAAGTTTTATGAACAGGTAATAGATCAATTAAATGGTGGCTTAGAAAACAAGCAATGTATTTACTTTGCAATTATGGTCCAACGTAATTTTCGTGAAGAACTGGGATTGGACTTATCCGATCCTCTCATCGAAGCAAAACGTTATATAGATCTTAATCCAGATTGGTTTGTACCCTATCACTTTGCGGGAACTTATATTCTTGAAGGTGGTAACTATGAAGAAGCTTTACCCTATCTGGTAAAAGCTGTCGAATTAGGTGGTTTTTCAGTTACTATATACCGTTATATACTCACTTATTACGAAGTTCATAAACAATTGCCCGTCGTATTAAATTGGCCGGAAGATGGACCTATCGACTATTTTAATTCCGGTTGCGAATTTTCGGAATTCGAAAATTCAATTGGCTCACCAATACTCGATATGGCCTTATTGAATTATCGCTTACAGTTTTTTGAAAGAGCATACCTCGCATTTAAAGCTTATTTCCACGAAAATAAATTTGAAGCGAATTACTTCATTAACCATCAGCTCATGTCCATGTGCTGTAATAATTATGCATTAGCGCTGAGCAGTAAACGAAAATACGATGAAGTGATTGAGATCTGTAAAGAAGGACTGACGTATAGTAGATTCTGGGAGCTGTATAATACCATGCAGATGCCTATTTTGAAAAAAATGAATTTGAAGATGCACTAATCAATTATCATGAATTATTGGATGATAGTTTTAAAGAATTTGATTTACCAAACTACCTTCGAATTTCAGCTTATGTAACGAAATGCGAATTTAAGCTCGGGTATATTAAGGAAGCTGAAGAGCGTTTAAAAACAATTTCTCGGGAATATGATGAATTGATTCAATCTTCAGAATATGCTGAATACGATGAGGAAGATTTATTTGTTACGCGTCAGGCCTATATGGAAATTCAAAATGCTCGTTTTGATTTAATCAATCATCGTGGAGATTCTGAAACGTTAAAAGATTGGCAGAAAGAGCTGGAAAGTAAACCTGATGATGCTTCAAATTGGTACATGTTAATGCAAAACTATTTCCAATTGGAACAATATGAACAATGTATTGCTTGTGCTAATAACTATGAAGCGACAAAACCCATACAGGAGATGGCATTAATAGATTATCGCAAGTTACATTATCTCAGAGGGAAGTCATACTTTTTAACTGCAAACTATACAGCAGCATTGCAGGATTTATTGGTGGCGTATAGCTCTACAAAAGCAACTTTGGAAGAAGAGGAATCACATGGTGATTTTCATTTAATACTGCTTCATTTAATCCGTACTTATTTTCATTTAAATGACTGGAACAATGTCATTCGAATTGCTCAAGAGTCTGACGAAATGTATAAAAGTCAGAATTGGGAAGAAGATGATGATTGGTGCGAAATGTTGTTGATGTCTGCCGAAGCATCATTTGAATTGAATGATACAGAAAGCGGTAAACAAAAAATACAAAATATTCTAAAGTTTTTTCCGAAGCATGAAAAGGCATTAGAGAAAAAGAAAGAATGGAGCTCCGGTTGGTTTAGCTGGTTGAAAAAATAAAAACTATATAGGCTTACTATTTGTTATGTTCAGGTAAATACAAATTTCTGGTAAGAAAAATATTTATTCGGTATAGCAGCTGTTGTATTAGTCGCGACAAGTGTAACTTACGCTTCGATTTACTATACATCTGTTCATCAGGTTAAAGGAAAAGAGATTGTGATAGAAGGTAAGGGGAACAAGCGTACAATAAAAGTCACCATGCATTATATTGTCAAAATTGAAGGTATGGATAACACAGTACAATTGAAGGATCTTTTGTAAAACTGGAGGTAGAGGGCGCAAATAATTCAGTGAGTTTAAATAACGTAACAAAAGTTAGTATAGAAGGTATGGGGAATAAGATCAATGCAAATAATGTTGATATTGTGAATGTCAAGGGTACTCAAAACCATGTACATTAAAAGTCCTCAAAGAATAAAACAAGAAAAACAGACACAGAAATAGAAGGTGTTGATAATATGGTCATGAAAATTAAATAAACATTTTAATCTTCTTTTGGTATCTAATGAAAAGGACTTATTATTTGATTGGTCCTTTTTATTTTGAGGCTAAAACAAAAAAAAACACGCTGTAAGCGTGCGACAAAATTGTTAAAAATGCAGGTTAATCTTCACCTGATAATAAATCATCTCCATCAAATGTAAACTCGATTACATCGGTGTAACTTTCTAATGTTTGAACTTCAAAATCTTTAATCATCTCTTTGTTTTTTATTTAGTATAAAGATAAGTTTAGTTTTTAATCTCTGGGTAAATTATGTGTGAAGTTTATGTTAAGTATCTTGTATGATTTATTTTGTTAACATTGAAACTCTTTTTTTCTCTATTGGAGCATGAATATTGGGTCGAAATCTGCATTCTTTTAAAAGAAAAACTTATCTTAGTAGAATTACATATTTAGGATCCATTTTCATTTTGGAGCCTATGTTTTTCCTTATTGATCACTAAATGAAACAGTCTTCATGTCAAAATTAATCAATTTAAAAATTTTCAAACAGTTTCTGCAGTCTAGTAACATAGGTGGTATTCTGTTATTTCTCTGTGTTATTCTTTCCTTGATAGTTGCCAATACTCCATTAGCAGATTCATTCAGTAAGTTATTAAATACAACTGTAGGCTTTGAAACAGACCATATTCAATTAAACTATTCAGTATTGCTTTGGATTAACGATGGTTTGATGGCCATATTTTTTCTTTTGGTTGGTTTAGAGATTAAGCGTGAATTGGTTGAAGGAGAATTATCTTCCCCAAAGAAAGCATTGTTGCCCATATTAGCTGCTGTGGGGGGAGCCATTTTACCAGCCCTTATTTATTTGTTTATTAATAAAGGATTACCAACTGAGCATGGTTGGGGCATCCCTATGGCTACAGATATTGCTTTCGCTTTAGCAGTGATTACTTTATTGGGCAATCGGGTCCCAACAAGTCTAAAGATCTTTTTAGCCGCATTAGCAATTGTAGATGATTTGTTGGCTATTTTGGTTATCGCATTGTTTTATAGCGGTGATCTGCACTATAATTATTTGTTCATTGCTTTAGGTATTTTTGCTTTCTTATTATTACTTAACTTTTTTGGTGTTAAGAAAATATGGGCATATTTGATACCGGGTATATTCATTTGGTATTTTATTCACCACTCTGGTATACATGCTACGATAGCAGGGGTCTTGGTGGCACTAACGTTACCGACAAATACCACAGACGATGAGTCACCACTTGAGAAATTGGAACACATACTAACTTCTCCTGTAAACTTTATCATCATCCCTTTATTTGCAATCGCAAATACCAATATTACTATTCATAGCGAAATGGTTCACGGATTGACCACTGCTTTGGGCATTGGAATTATAGGTGGTTTAGTTGTCGGAAAATCTGTTGGAATATTAGGTATATCTTTCATTGCGACGAAATTAAAGTTATGTACGTTGCCGGAAGGTGCAAATTGGAAGCACATTTTTGGAGTAGGTTTACTTGGTGGTATAGGATTTACGATGTCTATCTTTGTATCTATATTAGCTTTTACTGATCCTATGTTAATTGAAGAAGCAAAATTTGCTGTACTGATTGGTTCTTTATTTTCTGGAGCAATCGGTTATTTATTTTTAGCTAGTATTGGCAATAAGAAGATCGCATAATCAAATAAGATTATCTTGATATAAAGCAGTCCTAATTTTTAGGACTGCTTTTTTATGTTTTAAACTTTTCAATCGATTGAACTTCTCTCAACAATAATTATCATTTAGTATTATATAGAATAAAAATGACTTTGATCACTATTTTGAGATAAAGCTTTTTTATTTAGAATTAATGCACAAGGTAGTTCAATCATTTAAATTCATTCTTTAAACTAATGGGTATTAAGTTGAATTGTCTTTTTTTGTTACATGATGTACTTGTTACAATAAGCCTTTATATTTTTATTCGTTAATTATCAAACTGTTATGGTAATGTTAAAAACATTTTTCGTGAATAATTATGAAAAATCAATCGATTGCGTACATTAGGTAACAACTAAACATATGGTGCTAGGGGAGATCCTTTCAATAGGGTTTAGCACTGATTAAATTACCAAATTAAACCTTTTTCACATTATGAGAAAACTATTACAGTTTCTTAATGAGGATCTTATTGATCATAAAAAATCGATAAAATACTCCCTTTGGGCGTCTACAGCGCTCGTATTAATTAGCCATCAGTCATTGGGTAACCCGATGTTAAAATTTGCTGATGCCTCAAGTTATGTGGTCAATGCATCGGTCACGCAAACTCCTATTCGAGGGAAAGTTCAGGATGCTGCGACCAAAGAACCAATCGCCGGGGCAACAGTCAGAGTTGTGGGAAAAACTTTAGCAACCTCTTCCGATGCGGAAGGTAACTTTCAGATTAATGCAGCCTTAAATGATGTTTTAGAAATTACTTATGTTGGCTTTTCAAAGCAATCCGTGAATGTGACTTCAACATCGCTACCACTTGTTGTTGGGATGCAAGGACAAAGTGGTGACCTTGATGAAGTGGTTGTTACTGGTTATAGTACGCAACGTAAGAAAGATCTAACTGGATCTGTTTCAGTTGTGGATGTTAATCAGCTAAAAAGTACACCGGCAGCAAGTGCTGTAGAATCTTTACAGGGACGTGCTACAGGCGTTCAGGTTGTAACAGATGGTGCTCCTGGTGCAACTCCTCAGATAAAAATTCGTGGATATAGTACAATCAATAACAATGAACCATTGTATGTGATCGATGGTGTACCCTACGAAGGGAAGTTAAGTTGGCTGAATCAAAACGATATTGAAAGCTTACAAGTATTAAAGGATGCTTCTGCCGCCTCCATTTATGGTTCACGCGCAAATAATGGGGTTATTATCGTAACTACCAAATCAGGTAAAACTGGTAAACCTCAAATTAATTTTGATAGTTATTATGGTATACAATCTCCTAATAAGAGTCGTTTTCCAAAAATGCTGAGTCCGCAACAAATTTTAGATATTAATAATGGCCTGAGCAAAGGGAATGAAGTTTTACCGGAATATCTGCTCGCTGGGGCTAAAATAGGAACTTCAATCACGCCTGCTGATGTTGATATGTCTAAATACAATTATGCTGACAATAAAGAAGAGTTTTACCAAATTACGAAAGCCAATAAAGCAGGAACCAATTGGTTTGATGCATTGTCTAGAAATGCGCCCACACAATCTTATCAATTAAGTGCTACAGGTGGAGGTGAAAATGCTTCTTATGCAGTTTCTGGAGGTTATTTAGGGCAAGAGGGGACAATTATCCATACTGGATTTGAACGTTTTAATGTGCGGTCAAACACCAATTTCTCAGCTTTTAATAAAAGGTTGCGTTTTGGTGAAAATATGCAATACAGTATGACCAAGGGACATGGTATAGGAGTAAATACAAATACAGCAGGTGATTATATAGGTGAAGGAAGTGCTTTAGGTTTTGCTTACCGGATTAAAAATATTATTCCTGTCTATGACGAAGGAGGTAATTTTGCCGGATCTAAAGGTGGTTGGGGAAATGGAGAAAGTCCTGTTGCTATTGCTTATCGTGCAAAAGACGATGTGAACAAAAGTAATTTGTTTTTTGGAAATGCATTTGGGGAATATGATATAATCAAAGGCTTGACGTTTAAAACGAGCTTTGGTATCAAATATGAAAACTATTATTCGACAGATTATACTTATCCAAATCTAGAGTTTCAAGAAGGTAGTGCCAATAATGGTGTTACAGAAACGTCTGGTTATAATACCGAATGGACTTGGACTAATACATTAAATTACAAGGCTAATTTTAATGATATTCATAAATTAAATGTTTTATTGGGTACGGAGGCTATTGATAATACATATCGTCAGGTTCAGGGTAGAGGAAATGACTTTTTTATTAGTGATAACACCGATTTCTTTTATGTGAGTGCGGCAGCTAAAAAATCTGGTGAAAGCGAAGGTGCTTTTGGCTCCTTATTTTCCATTTTTGGAAAGGTAGATTATTCACTGATGGATCGCTATATTTTTAGTGCTACAGTTCGACGTGATGGATCTTCTAACTTTGGTTCGAATAATAAATATGGTACTTTCCCAGGAGTAAGTGCTGCCTGGCGCCTTTCGGAGGAAAATTTTATGAAAAGCGCTACCTGGTTAAGTGATCTAAAGATTAGAGCGGGTTATGGTATTACAGGAAATCAACGTATACCATCTTTCCAATATCTAAAAAGATATCAGCTTTCGCAAAATTCATCTTCTTATCCGATAAACAGTGCATTGGTGAGCGGGATGTGGATTAGTGATTACCAAAATGAGAATGTAAAATGGGAGCAGGTGAAATCATTGAATATCGGTTTAGATTTTTCAATATTAAATGGCAAATTTGACGGATCATTTGATTGGTATAATAAAAAGACTTCCGATATGCTCTTTGCGTTACCTCTTCCAGCAACTGCGGCAGGTAGGGGTGCATCACCTTATTTGAATATTGGTGATATGCAGAATCAGGGAATTGAACTTTCGGTCAATTACCATCATCAGCAGAAAGATCCAGACAAATTTAATTTTGATTTAGGAGTGAATTTTTCTAGAAATAAAAATGAAATCTTGTCCTTAGCCCCTGGAGTGGATGAAGTGATTTACGGTGCATTTAGAAGTATGGAAACTTCTGTTATGAAGACTGGTCAACCTTTTGGTGCATTCTATGGATATCAAGTAGCTGGAATTTATCAAAATGCAAGCGAATTGGCTAATTTACCTTCTTATGATAAGGCACGGGTTGGAGGTTTTAGATATCAAGACTTAAATGATGATGGTAAAATTGATGCAAATGATAGAACGGTGATCGGAAGTCCTCATCCTGATTTCACCTATTCTATTAATTTTAATGCCAATTACAAAAATTTTGATATGATGATGTATTTCTACGGATCTCAGGGAAATCAAAATTATGAAGCGACTCGTTATTTTACGGATATGGGTGTATTTGACGGACAAAAAAGTGTTCGTGTACTGGATGCGTGGTCAGAAAAAAATACTTCAGGCACAGTTCCGAAGCAAGAACTACCAGGCTATGCTTTTGTAGATATCGAATCAGCGTCATCAACTTATTATATTCAAGATGCAAGCTTTTTTAAAATGAAAAATCTGCAAGTCGGTTATAACTTCAAAACGGAGAAATTATTTGGTGCAGACACGGGAATTAAAAAATTGCGTGCTTATCTGGGTGTGACCAATTTGTTTACCATAACTAAATATGAAGGATTAGATCCGGAGATTACAGCAACACCTTCAAAATATCCAGCACTGGGTGTAGATTTCGGAGTGTATCCACAATCTAGACAATATATGTTGGGCGTGAGTTTAGGATTTTAATTTAATTTTTAAAGTGAGTAAAATGAAAAATATAAAGATATTAATTGGTATTGCTGGGTTAGCAATAGTGGGGATAAATGGTTGCGGTAAAGGTTTTCTGGAGAAAAACCCTCAGGGTCAACTCATCGAAGAGCAGGTCAGTATTAAGAAAGGTGTGGAGTCATCATTAATAGGTGCTTATGCAATTCTCAATGGAAATGTAAACGGTACCTGGGGCAACTATGCATCGGCTCCTAGCCAATGGGTGTTTGGAGAAATGATATCGGATAATGCCCACAAAGGCTCTACTCCAACCGATCAGCCGAATATGAATAGTTTAGTAAACTTTGCTCCATTTTCATCAAATGACAATTTGAGTACGATGTGGCAGGTGTATTATGAAGGTGTTCTTAGAGTTAATAGTACCTTAAAGCTACTGGCTCAGGATCAAGCAGCAGGTAAAACTGTTCCTGCTGAGCGTGCTAAACAAATTGAAGGAGAAGCGAAAATGTTGCGCGCCCATTATTATTTTCTGCTTTGGCGTGTATTCAAAAATATTCCCATTATTGATGAAAATGTATCGATAGAGGACGCGAAAACGATTAAAAATGATCAAGATATTTTACCTTTAATCGAAAGTGACCTTAAAACTGCTGTTGCAAACTTACCTACAACCAAAATTAATAGTGAGGCTGGACGTATGGATCAATTTGCTGCAAATCCTATTTAGGAAAGTTTTACCTCTATCAGAAAAAATATAAAGAAGCTCTTGATTTATTTAAAGATGTTTTGGCAGGAAGAGATATTACTGCTATGCCATTCCAAGATAATTATGATGTATTGAAAGAAAATGGTCCTGAAGCGATCATGGTAGCTAAACATGTCATTAATCCAGATGGTTCGGGAGACAATGGTAATGTTGGTGATATGTTAGGTGGTTTAAATGGCGGACCTGTTGGTTGTTGTGGATTTTATCAGCCCAGTATTGATTTAGTCAATGCTTATAAAGTTGATGCCGATGGTCTTCCTTTATTAGATGGTTCTTATCGTACTAATCCATATATTTCAGATTTGACATTGACAGGCGCAGCTCTCGATAATTATAAAGTTAACATTAATTTACGTTTTGATCCACGATTAGATTATACCGTTGGTAGAAGAGATGTTAGTTATTTGGATTATGGAATTTTTCCTGGAGATCCTTGGTTAAGATCTGATAAAGGAGCCCGCCCCCATGCGGGACCATTTTCAGGACTGAAAACAATGATTCCCAAAGCACTCTTTTCGGGTCATACCTCAAATGATGGAGCTTATTTGACTGATTTAGATGTTAACATTATCAGATTGGCAGATGTTATCTTAATGGCTGCTGAATGTGAGGTCGAATTGAACAATTTATCTGAAGCTTTAAAGTATGTTAATTTCGTCCGCTTAAGAGCTGCAAAATTACCCGCAAAAACGACTTCCGATGGTTCTCCAGCAGCAGTATATGTTGTAAAGCCATATCCTACTTTTCCTTCGCAGGATTACGCACGTAACGCAGTTCGTTTTGAGCGTCGCTTAGAATTGGCAATGGAAGGGCATAGGTTTTATGATTTGGTAAGATGGGGAACTGCGAAACAGGTAATTGAGAGCTATTCTGCATTTGAAGGTGGATTTTTGCCCACATTTAAAGGTATTACATTTACACCCAACAAGAATGAAATTTTCCCGATTCCGCAAGTTGAAATCAATGCAAGTATGGGGAACCTAAAACAAAATACAGGTTTCTAGTAATAATAAAAAACAAATACACAATAAAGGGTTCTTCACGTAATGAAGAACCCTTTATTATTCGCAGTTAGACTGTCCTGAAATTATCGCATTCTATTGTAAGAGTTTGAGAAATCATATGATTACACGAAATGTTTTAAACGCAATTAAAGTCGTTTTAGGTCTGTGATAAATGCATCAACATATTGTTCATCTGTCGCCCATGAAGTTATCAATCTAATGGCAGCATGATCTTCATCTATTTCCTTCCAAACAAAGAATAAATAATGTTCATTAAGTTTTTTAATGGTATCTTTTGGTAAAATTGGAAAGATTTGATTTGTTGTAGAATTTGTTAAAAAAGAAAAACCTTTAGATCTAACAGTAGTTGCTATTTTCATAGCCATTTTGTTGGCATGATCTGCCAATTCGAAATATAGATCTTCCTTAAATAATTCAAAGAACTGAATAGCAAGTACACGTCCCTTAGCTAACATTGCACCTCTTTGTTTCAGTACGTATTCAAAATCTTCAGCTAGATGAGGGGCTCTAAAAATAACAGCTTCTCCTAATAATGCTCCATTTTTCGTTCCACCGATATAGAATACATCTGTTAACCTTGCAACATCAGCTAGTGTCAGATCATTGTCTTGAGCCATTAAAGCATGTCCCAATCGAGCACCGTCAAGAAATAGCAATAGATTATTTGCAAGGCAACATGCCGCCAAATCTTCTAATTCTTCTTTGAGATATATCGTGCCGATTTCAGTTGAGTTAGAAATATAAACCATCCTAGGTTTTACTACATGCGGTTTTAGCGCATATTCTTGCAATGCTTTTTCAATAGCAGCTGGATTTAGTTTGCCATCAGTTGTTTCTACAGTAATAACTTTATGACCGGTAGCCTCGATAGCTCCTGTTTCATTGGCTGCAATATGTCCGGTTTTAGCACTGATGACTGCTTCATGTGGACGCAAGAGAAAGGAAATAACAATAAGATTGGTTTGCGTACCTCCAGAAAGAAAATGTATCGTAGCAAGTGGATTGTTAATCTTCTTTTTCAAGATTTCTTTTGCTTGGGTAGCATATTCATCATCCCCGTAGCCAAGTTGCTGTACGAGATTTGTTTCTATTAATCTATTTAGAATATTTGGGTGTGCACCCTCTGAATAGTCATTTTTGAAATTGTACATTTTTTTATTTTAAAGTTTTCGGGAAAAAGCCGTATCGGTTGAATACTAAGCTTTTATAGAGATAATCAAAGAAGTCAGGTAACGATTTGGTAACGGTGCTTATTGCTTTATTTTTCAACGTGTTTCCGTTAGCTTAAAGCAAATATACAAAATTTTAATTTTTCGTTATCAATATATTTATGCAGTTTCTACTCTTCATATATACTTTGAATATTTCTAACAGTTGATTTTAAATCATCAATCAAGCTTTGAGGTTTAAGTACTTCAAGGTTTTCTCCAAAGGATAAAAGTTCCATAAAGAAATCGTGTGTAATGAATAGTTTGAGCTGTATTCTTAATTCATGTTCATTGTCTATCAAAATTTGTTGAGAATCGTGTAACGGTAATGATTTGATATATTTCCCTTGGAATGCATTGAAAGAAAGAATTACATCTTCTGGCTTATGACCGTTCGGACTGATAATACCAAAGCAGTATCTATAATGTTCATTTACATCAAAATCCTGTGGAAAGTTGAATTTCTTATTCAAAATTTCTAAATCTGTTAAACGGTCAAGGGCAAAACTCTTTATCTTATCATCACCTAAATCTTTTGATAAGACATACCATCTGTTTTTGAATTCTTTCAGAGCATATGGTTCTACTATGCGTTCAGTTAACTCATCTTCCCAATATTTTTGATACACAAATTTTATTTGAATCTGATTTTAATAGCATGAAGTACTCCATACAGATGTTCAGTACCTTGAGGTTTCCGTTTTTCAAAATGAATATGCTTAGAAAGCCTATCTGTTAAATTCAAAGCATTAAAGGTGTCGAAAGCTTCTAATATCCTTTCATTTGCTTCTGGTTGTTCATCAAAATCTATGTAATAGACTTTTTTAGAAAAGTCAAACAAAATATCGATATTGTATAAAGAACGAATATCGTCTCTATCTCGTTGAAATGTACGCTTTGAAATATTGAAATTGTAAGCTTGAATTTCTGATTCCAAGGCAAGATATTCTTCAATTTCAGCAAATGTTGCAGGTCGTTTTCTTAATTTTTTTATGATGATATTATACCTTGCTATTGATTCTCTTTTTGACATAACTTATGATAAATAGATGCGTTAATATACTGAATGTTTTTGTATTTTGTTTTTCCATAGTTGGAATGATTGTGACCAAATATGTGGTATTTTGGTGCCAACTGAAATATAAAATTACTAATTTCTTCACTGCCAAATCCATTGTCTAGAATACCGTAAGGAGGATAATGTGACGCAATGATGTCAATTTTATTTTTCGTTTCAATACCATTATAAAAAGGGAAAGCACTGATTCCCATTATGTTTATTTCACTTATTACTATCGCTTCGTCATTTAACCAAATAATGTCTTTAGGAATCAATCTTTTACCCCATTCTGGTTCTAGCTCGAAAGGCAAATCATGATTTCCGTGAATAAATATTTTATGTGGTATTTCTAATTGAGCGTACCATTTAAAAAATCCAAAACTTCATCCATATCTCCTGCATTACAAATATCTCCACAATGAATTACAATCTGAATGTTTTTAGGAATATCGATTAAACGATGTTTGCCATGCGTATCTGATAACAATAAAATGTTTTGGCTTTTAATTTTAATCGTGTGCATAGCCAAATCCAATTTTAGTTGTTTTTGTTATTATGGATTCCTCGCTACAAAATGAATGTATTTCTTCAAAGTTGGTCATTGTTCCGTGAACGATTTCCTGTATTTCACTTTTACGAATAATATTATCTATCTGTCCACCTGAAAAGTCAAATTTATCTGCGAGTATTTGACAACTCTTTTCATCTAAATGTGATAATTTTGATTTCCATATTTTAGCTCTTACCTTTTTTGTGGGTTTCTTGAACGGTACTTTAAATAAAAATCTTCGTTCAAAAGCAGTGTCCAAATTATTAGCTAAGTTGGTAGTTGCCATTAAAATACCTTCAAAGTTTTCAAGCTCTTCCAGTATAATATTTTGAATAGCATTTTCAGTTTGAGCCACATTGGAATTACTGTTTTCTATCCTTTTAGAAATAATGGCATCAGCTTCATTGAAAAGTAAAATAGGTGTTAGTTTAGATTCTTTTGCATAAGCTCTGTAATCTGTGAAAATACGTTTAATGATTTTTTCACTTTCGCCAAACCACATGGATTTTGACTGACTGATTTCCACTTTCATTATTTCTCTGTCTGTAGCTTTTGCCAATTGTTTTACAATTTCGGTTTTTCCTGTTCCAGGTGCGCCATGTAACAAAACTGCAATTCCTTTGGGTAAACCTTTATTTGTTAGTCTTGTCTGTGTTTCATTAAACTTGTCTTCTTGAAGTAAATTTTGAAGTGTTTCTAATTGATTCATCTCGCCCCTATCAAAAACCAATTCACGATAAACAATTTCCGAGGGAATAATGATATTATCTTTTCTCTTTTTGTTTAGAAAAAGTTTAATGTCACAATCATTCAGAAGTTGAAGAGAAGTGTCCGTCAATCTCATTTCTGTATCATTGAAAAATTGAGCTTCTATAATTTCAACCAAATTATTGTTAATAAGGATATGATTGCCAGATAACAATTTTTGTACTTCATTTACTCTCTCTGATGGACTATCATAAATACCCTCCAAAGCTCTTCCTATATCTGTAGATTCGTTTCCTGACACTGTTTTCCATATCAAGTACAAAAAAGATAAGTGTCTTCTGTGCTTAAACTGAATTGTTTTACTTTTTCTATCAATGGAAAATGAGTGTTGTGTACAATCAATTTTTCAACTTCCCGAAATAATTCAAAGGTTGAAATTTTATCATCGTCTCGTTGGTCACCCAATTTGTATAATTGTTCTAACAAATCTATTATGCCATTTATCCTTTTTTTATTGATTTTGGGAAAAGGTTTGTTTTCCAAAATGGCTTCTGTGATTTTTTCGTGAATAACAAATTGGTCATTAGCTCCTGCTAATTTCACACGGTGTCTCGATTTCTTTTTTTCAAAAATCCCAACTTTATTTAAATACTCGAAATCATCGCTGTATTCCAAAATTTTCATTGGATTACAATCAAAATATTCTATCAAATCGTTCAAATCGACAGTATCTCCTTTGTAGTTTAAAGCAAAAACCATTGCAATAAAAAAGGTTTGATTATCCGATGTTTTGAAATATTGGGAAAGTGTATCTAGTTCGGATTTGATGCTTTCAAAAAATGAATTTTCAAGCTTACAATTTTTTGATTGTTCGTACACTTTCCCAATGCTTTCCAGAATTTGTTTCTTTGTGATACTTTCCATAAACCTATCTTTTTTGACAAAGGTATATCCAGAGTAAGACAAAGTGTGTCGTGGTTTATATTAGCCTTTTATATTCTTTTTAAAATTCTGTAGTAATGATAATATATTTTCTTTACCAACAGGATTCTGACTATGTACATCAAATTTGGGCAATCGAAAATTATTATCTAAACAATAATTTACTAACCATTTAGCACAATCATACCCACTCTCTTCGAGTCCTAAATCGTGGTCAAAAGAAATGAAATCAGGCAGTCCACTATCAGTAATGTAAGTTACAAACTCCGTATAAGAACGAACTCCTATGTGTCCTTCTGGGATTGGTCTCAAATCATCAAGATAAAGTTTTTTCATTGAGTTTGTCTTCGGTGTTTAGCTCTATAATATAGTCAAATACAGAATTTCTATTTTCAAATTCTTGTTTATTATACCAATCGTTGTTTTGTGTACAAACATATTTACTGGAGTTACAATCAAATGCAATTTGATTGTAGTTCAATTCAAAAAACTTCCAATCATTAACCGAACGTTGCGGATAATATGAAATATCAGTTAATCTATTTTGAGTTTTTAATTCGATAAATAAAGAATAAGAATAATATTCATTGTGATAGCCACTTGTAGTTGTTGAACCTAGCAGAAGTATGTCAAATTCACTATCCCATCTTATTAGCTTTTGATTTCCACAAGCGGAAATCATTTCAAATTGTTTTATGAAATAATATCTCCAGTCATTTTTATCAGAAAATTCATCAACTATTTTTTGTAAATCGATAGTAAGATTTAAAACAGATACTTTATCAACAAGCTGTTTTAAATATGCTCGTTTTTCGTTATTATCTCTTAGGAGCCTCTTCCAACTAATATCACGTTCATTATCGATTATAAAGCTGTGATTTCTTCCTTTACTCAACAAATAATCCCCTATGGCTAACAAGGCTCTTTCAAAAAGAAAGTTTTCAAAATTATTCAATCCTGTTGTTCCAAATATTGCTTTTGATTTTTCTGCATATTCCTTAAAACTATTCAGGTTAGGCTCATCATTTATCTGACACCAATGCAATAAAAATCCGATTTGTCCATTGAAATATTTATGATTTTCAATTTCAATAATTGTATTTTTCCAATCCTCATTTTGTGTAATAAGTTTCGCTTTTAGTTTTTCTTCTATAATTTGCTCACTAATGAAACCCGAAAGCGAATTAATTTGTATTTCTGCGAAGTGATCAACGATTGAATTTCTATATTGCAACAATTCGTTTATAGAACGTAGAGCATTTGCAAACTCATTAGCATTATTGAATAAATAGGGTCTGCTACCTTCTACCAGATTACGAACAACACGCAACCAACTTTTCAATTTTTCAATTTCAATATTTTTTTCCGATGCCAAATATTGATAATAAGCAAAAGCAATAACCAAATCAGGATATGATAAGTCATTTTAATTGTACCATTAAAAATTTCTTGCTCATTCACATAAGTGGTTTCTGAAATAAATGTATTCAATCCATCTTTATCAGACAATTTATTTAAAGTAGCTTTCAATGTTGTAAAATACTCCTCATCAAAACAACCTAACTCCAAATATTGATTGAATGAAATTGTATCGCTTCCTCTCAATAAATCAACGTTGGCTCTGAAATTATTACTTTTGATATCTGCTTTAAGCGTATAATTAATTACTGCCTTTGTTCTGAAAAAATTCAGAAGCTGTTCGTCAAAAATGTTTTCGGTTTTATCACGATAATTCCAAAACAAATCTGTCCAAAGAGTATCTATTTGATGTGAAAATGTCTCTGTTGGCTCAACGTAATTTTCCCAATCATTTTGTTTGATGTATTGTTCAAACTTTGCTTTGAAGTTTTCAAAATCAGTAAGAGGTTTACCTCTTGCGTTCATTTTGATATACAAATCATCGGAAAGTCCGAAGTTTTGTAATTCTATGTAATGAAAACTAATATTGTTGAGCTTGTCCCAAACTTCCGTTTTGTCTTGAAACGTTTGCTGAATAGCATCTAACATTCTAAGCATTGATTTTATTGTCGGGTCTCTTTTCCAAGAAAGGAAAAACCAAGAGCTGTCAATAATTGTCTTGGATAGTTCGTTATTCTTTGGTTTTATTTTTTCTTTATCGTGATAATCTGTTTCTAACAAATTATCAAAATCAATTCCTTTATTGATTAAATCGTTGCAAAATTCACGTGAGCTGGTACGTGTTTCGTAAGTGAATTTTGTCAAGAGTTTTTTCAATTCATCGTCTAACTTATTTTCTTTGGTAGCAACGAACCAATGCAACAAAAACAAAGTTGTTAATCGCTGTTGCCCGTCAAGAGGTTGCAAAGTTGTATTACCCTCTTTATCCTTTTTAACACTTCCGTAAACAAAATCTAACTCTAATTTTTTACCATCAACAACTTCAAGCAAAGCATTCAAAAAATTAGTTCTTATATCTGCTTTTCCCTCTCTGCCTTGAGCGTAATCACGCTGTATAATAGGAATTTCAATTTTATGCATACTAATTAACTCACGAAAAGTTAATTTTTCTGATGTTGGATTATTGTTCATTTTCAGTTAATTCGGTTTGAGGTAAATATTCAGTAATTACTTCTTGTATCTTTTTAAAATATGATGTTCTGTCGTTTTCATTCCATACTTCAATATCTTTTACGTTGGTGGAATAATATTTCATAAAAACATTCTTTGTACAAATTGGAATAAAAGTTCCTTCAATTTCTCTTTCGATTATCTTTTTCCTCTTTTCTTTAAATGAATCGTTTTTATAAGAACGATTTGTTCCCCTGTCCAACAGACAAAGATTTTGCAAGCTATTATCTTCTTCGCCTAAAACATAATCGATAATGTATTCAAACTCATTTTCGTCAATGGTTTTGCCTGATTGTATGATTTGTTCAATTTGATTATTTCTGTCTTTATCTTGATGATTTTCTGTTTTAACAAAGTTGTTTCTCAGCCAATCAGCTTGATTTTCCTTTTTCACTTTCACTTCTGTTGCAATAGCGTGAATATGTTCAACGTCCCAAAACTCTTTTTTATAACGGTCAAAAGGAAAACGATTAGTTTCGTTTTCATTATTGAGCATTGTTTGAATGTTGTGCAGTAATAAAATTTCAGGTACATATCCTCCGTTATATTCTACTTCTTCAAAATTCACTTTTCTAAATTTGGATTGTATTTCTTGGTTTATCCAATTTGCAAATTCTGTTTTTGACCTTTCTTTTTTTTCGTTAAGAATATTTTTAATGTTTGTTCTAGTTGCAATCAGACAGCCGATTTTATGATACAATTCTCTGTCATTGAACCATTCTTCAAGTGTTTGAAAATATTTTTTAATATCCTGCCAATTATCGTTTATTTCGTTTTCTGATTTGATCTTAAATTTTTCAGCAAAAAAACGGAAAGTAGAATACTCATCATTACCAAATATTTCAACAATTGTTTGATGAGTTTTTCTTCTCTCATCAATTTGTTCTTTTGTCTTTATTCCCAAGCGTTTTCTTTCTTCCATCTCTTTATCCTCTGCTTGTGCTACTTCATACATTAAATTGAAAATAAACTCAATTCTTGTTGCTAAGTTGTTTTCATTTTTGTTGATGAAATACCAAAATGAATCGCCCTGTAGAGCATATTCAATTCTGTCCCATTCTGATGCAATTTCTAATTGTTTCAAACGCAGTTTCTCTGTGTCTGCATTTGTAAAATTGGAACTGTTCAAAAACAAAGCCTTTATCAATTCCGCATTTGTTAGTGGAATTTTCCGCTGTTTATTCTTGTGAAAATATCAATTGAATCTTCGGTTTTTGAAGTTTCGTACCAAATAACCTTTGTAAAATCATTAAATTTCAATTCAAATGATTTTTCTACTTTTTTTCTTTGAACCAACTCTTAATAGTTTGATAAGCAATTGATATGTGGAAATAGTCAATATTTGAATTGTCCTTTTCTATCTTTCCCAACTCATTTTTTAAGTAGTTTGCAGAACCTTCTCGTGTTTCATATTCTAACTCAAACAGTTTAACTCTTCCTTCTTCTGTATATCTTTGGTTCAAATAATACAAGATTAGATAAATTGTAGTTAATCTTTGTTGTCCGTCAATTACATCCCATTCATTTTCATCTTTTTGTTTTACTACTATTGGCTGTAAACAATACCAAGTTTTTTCATCAGAATTAGCAATTTCTTTTGGTGAAAATTCATTAATGTCATTCAACAAATCTGTTACTTGTTGTTCTGTCCAACGATAACCTCTCTGATAAGACGGGATATGGAAATTACATTTCAGCAATTCGCTGATTGTTTTTATTGATATGTTGTTGTTCATTTTTCAATATTGTTTATACTTTGCAAATGTATCAAAAACAATTCAGCACAAGCTTTAGCATCGCTTAAAGCGTCATGATGATTTAATGAAATTTTGTGGTGCATACATAATGAAGCTAAATTTTGTCTAAAAATGCGATACGTACAATGTTTTTCATATTTGGGATTTTCCATGCCATAATATTCCAATGTTTTTTCTAAAACTGGAAAATCAAAGGACAAGCCATTGTGGGCTACAACGGCTTGTCCTTTGATATAAGGTTCTAATCTGTGCCAGACTTTGTCGAAAGTGAGAGCTTCTTTTGTCATGTCTGGAGTAATGCCATGAATATCAATAAATCTCCCCCAATAATAGTTATCAGGCGGTTGTACTAATAAGTTAATTTCATCAGTGATAATACCATTATTGACACGAACAAGTCCAACCTGACAAATACTCCAACGATAACCTTGTGCAGTTTCAAAGTCTATTGCGGTAAAACATTCCATTTACAAAGAAGGTGCATGTTTTCCTTTGTGTGAGCCATTTGGGTGTCTCATACACGAACCACTTGTTAAGCTTGAAAGAGATGAATACTTTGTCCCGCAATGTTTACAGACATACTGCGATTTTTCGCTTCCCTCATATAGTTTGTGTTTTCCTTTATGAGAGCCATTAGGATGTCGCATACACGAACCACTTGTTAGACTTGATACGCTGGAATACTTTGTTCCGCAATACTCACAATAATAATTTGCCATAATCTGTAATATTTTATATTATGCCTACTCTCAAAGTTTTCAGCTTTCCTTATTTTACATAGCAAAAATACTTAAAGAGTAAGCCAATCCGTGTCACACTCTAAATTATAAAAAAATAGCACTAAGAATCTGTATATTATCTTCTATGTTTTGGAGGTTTTTTCTTCTTCATCCGATTAGCAAACTGTTCTTCTTCGTAATCCTCGCCTTGTGCATCGGATAACAGGCTAAACAATCCCAAATCGGTATTAGGCGAATGTTCCTGTGAGAGAAACTCAAAAAGGTTTTTTGTCGGTAGGTTGTCTATTTCATTTGCTTTAGAAACATGGTTATCTTGTATCTTCAATTCGGGTTTGTTTCCGTTGTTCCACCAATCGTTGAATACGTTTGCCGACAAGTTTCTGTCTAATTGTGAGCCCTTCCAAACGCTACGGCTTTCGTGGTCAATAAAGGTCATACCGTAAATTCGTCCTTCACTATTACGTCTTACAACTGTATTAATACCCTGCTCGGTCAACTGCTTTTTAAAATCTGTTTTGTTGCTTGTGGTATGTATGGCAAGCTCCACCGTATTTTTCAGAACAGACCTTACAGGCGTGGTTTTCATTTTCTCTTTGGACTGCTCAAAGTGTTTTTGCAATTGTGTAACGCCTGCATCTTTCCCGAAAAGCGATGCTTTGAACGGGTTACTTACTTTGTTCCTGTTTTCGTCCAATGCAACATACACCAATCCGTTTACGGTCTGACCGTTCCGCTCGCCTTTGACTTCTTCCACTGTGATGTTGAAAAGTGATAGTAAAGCATTGTAACTACCCATAGTAGAAAAGTTATAATACTTTGGTAGATGCCGTACTACCGAAGCAATCTGACTTTTTATGTCGCCATTTTTATGATTTACAGGCTTGAAAACTTTATTGGCTTGTTTCTGCTCTTGTTCAGTTGCCTTTTTCATATTATATTTCTGTTCCAAATCCCGACAGATTGCCATTGAGCGTGGATGGTCGTAATCATCAGGTATTTTCTTTCCGTCAATAGCTACACAAGTCGAAACAATGTGTATATGCGTTCGGTCAATATCCGTATGCTTGAAAACAATATAGGCTGATTGCCGTAACCCATACGTTCCATATATAACTGTGCCATTTCGGTAAACTGTTCATCGCTGACCTTATCCGCAGGATCTGGGTTCAGCGATATATGCCGAACCGTCTTTTCCGTTTTGATGTTTGCCGACAGGTACGGCTCAAAACACTTATTAAAATAGGCTACAGAATAACTGCCGTCCACCGTATCGGGTATCTTGTTCAGTAATAAAACCGCTCCGTTTTCATTGTCCACTTTCTGTTGATTATACAAAATCGCTCCGTACATATTGCTTCCTTTTCCGATTTTTGCAATCATATTTTTATTCTTTTTTCACATAATTTGCTTCAAATTCCTGTGTCAAACGGATGATTTCCTTAGTGAATTTTACCAATTCTATGGTTTCTTTTTCCAATTTAAAAAGGTACGTTCCTGCTTTTTTCTCTGAAAAATTGCGGTACAATATCTTCACAATCTGATTGTAATTTGTTCCGATCGCTCGAAACTGACTAAAAAATCGGGTCAGTTTTTCGTGATATTCTATTGCATCCATATCAATTTTTACGGTCTTTACCGTCTTCTGAAAGATACAAGCTGTAATAAAATGGGCGATTACTTTCATTTCTGATTGGTCAAAAAGTGCAAGAAACTTTGCATTATCTTCTGCATTTAGGTTAATGGAATACCGATTGACGGCAGGGTCATTCTTTGGTTTTCTTCCTGTTTTTCTAATCTGTTTTCTGTTTTTCTCTTCCATAATAATCCATTTTTAATTTTTAATAAACGTGCGACTTCGGAGCCGTTTCCAGCCCCCTGCAAGGGCAAGTGCTTTTGAGATGCCGAAATTTATTTCGAGTACCTCAAAAGATAACTTGCTCTGAACAGGTGTTCAGAAAAATCCGTTTTGCAAACGGATTGTAGTTAGCAGGGAAAACCCATAGCTTCCATTACAAATTTCGGTAAGACTATTTGAATAACAGTTATTTACAATCACGACAATGAACGCCAAATGCTACCTTTGAGTGCCACATCAACATAGACTGGAATTGCTTTCGCTTCCTTTGTATATGGTTAGCTGGCTGGTTGGTTATAACCTTAACTATGTAGCCAATCAGCATAAATCCCGACAGCAAATCTGCGTGATTGAATGCAAACGAATTACAGATTTTTGAGTTAATGAATTAACCAATTAAGGGTATGCAGGTGCATAGGTAGTTACATAAATACAACAGTATATACAGCTGATTGCTTAGTTAACCAAACAGCTAATTGGATATAATATTAAAAATGAGAGATATGATACACGAAGAAAACAAAAATCAGCAACCCGAAAAAGAGGATTTCTCTATTGAAAATTTCCTAACTGATGAAAAGAAACAATCTTTCACGGAACAACAGGCAGTAACATATCGGGAAGATTTTGTCAAACCCAAAGTAGATGAGGAAGCTATTATGCGTGTAATGGCAGGCGAAGAACCTTCGGAAACTGAAACGGAAAACACAAAAACACCTGAGAGTAATACAAGAAGGATGACTTACAAGCCAAAGAAGCTGACCAAAGTGGACTACTGCGGACGGTTCTTCAAAATTCCCACGACAACGGCAAGCAGGGGGAAATCAGTGTATGTACGGCAGGAACACCACGAGACATTTAACAGACTTACAAACATTATGGGCATCGACAAACTGACGATTTATGCGTATCTGGACAACATTATCGAATACCACTTTCAGGAGTTCGGGGAATTGATTAGCGAAATCTATAACGAGAAACACAAACCGCTGTTTTGATTATGGTGTTTTGTCAGGTGCGATGCGTTGCTCCCTCTTAAAATTACTTTTCAAAAGAAAAAAACAGAAAAAAAAGAAAGCCATTTTAACAAGGCGGACAGGCGAAAAAACCAAAAGGAAACGGAATAAGTCCCGAAGGGTGGCAGGGCAAACACAACCACTCGGCGAAGCCACCATATTTGCCCTGCCATTATGCCGTAAGCTTTTGGTTGGGTGGTGCGGTGGCTGTCCGCCTTATCTTTGCTACCTTTTTTATTGTTTTTTAATCAATTCCAATCAAAAAAAGGGTACAAAAAACACGTAAGGGCTAAGGATAGGTGTTTTTTGTATGCTTTCCTTTATCCGTACAAAACTCTTTAAATGTATGAAGGCTTTGCAAGGAAAATTTAAAGTGTTTTGAGGATTACTTTCTATTCATATTGTGCCAACATAAGCCAAATACTGCCACATAATGCCAATTGAAAAAAATACATTCCCTTGTGTTCTATATTGGGCTGAAATTTGAACCTATGGCACAAAAAGTAATACCTGACAAAGAGCAGAAAGAGAAAGAACAAATCAGAAAAAAGAACATAGTCCTTTGATACAAGTTGATAAGCAGAGCGACCCGATTTCTAATTTCATCGCTAATTTCAAACGCCAGTTCAGGGAAGCAAAAGGCTTAATAGATTGGAACAGGCTATTTGGCGGTAAACGTGCTGAACAGTCAGAGCAATCTGTCCAGCCTGAAAGTTTAATTGGTACGACAAAAACAGTTATGCGTTCAGATTTTAAAAACGATGAAAAAAATCAGACTGTACAGAAAAACAAAAAGCCTGCCTTGAAGACTGACAATGCAATCAAACCACAACAGGCTCGTCCGAAAAACAATAAACCAAAATTGGGATTGTAATACAGTATTTGGCATCTGTGCGCCAAATACCGCCATTGGATGCAACATTAGAATGACCTATGTAAATAGCTTTTATTTTAGAGGTTTAAATGATGCAGATATGGAAATAACAGTTTTAGACATTCGGATTTTAAAAGCATTGCATAGGGAAGTTAAGGAAGTTTCCAATTTGATAGCGGAAATGACTGCACCCTACAAAGCATTGCAACAGGCAACAAAATGGCTCGACCAACAGGAAGCCTGCCAACTGCTGAACATCAGCAAAAGAACTTTGCAGACATACAGGGCAAAAGGTATTCTTGGGGCAACGCAAATCAATCGGAAGACGTATTTCAGATTATCCGAAGTGGAATTACTTATGCAGGGAGAGCGACCATTAAAAAAGCAAAAGAAATGAAACAGATTGGAAATTCAAACGAAGATATGCTTGCCTTGCTCGAAGCTGTGGTAGGCATCAAAAATGAACTGTTATATATCAGAGAATATTTCCACCCATTACTAAAAGGGGAAATCTATCTGTCAGGCGAACAGGTTTGCGAGATGTTACACATCAGTAAACGGACATTGCAACAGTACAGGGATGACGGACTGATACCTTTTATCAAGCTCGAACGGAAAATCTTGTTTCGTGAAAGCGATATTGTAAAAGTATTGGAAGATAACTACCAACGTTAGCCCATTAAATGAATGCTTTGAAACTGTAACCCGTATCGGTCAATTAAAGAAACAGCCCACTGCTTAAAGCGGTGGGCTGTGTTGTTTTAAAAAATTGTGACATAATGTTATAGGCTTGAAACAAAGGACTCCTCCATACCCTTAAATTTATGCGATACCTTTTGCATATCCTTACCAACTTTCTCGTTGAGTATCTTAGCATAAATCTGAGTAGTGGCAATATTCTTATGCCCTAACATTTTGCTCAAACTCTCCAACGGAACACCCTCGCTTAAAAATAGCGTAGCAAACGTATGACGTGCCAAATGAAAGGTTACTTTCTTTTCTACAAGGCAGTCAATCAGTTGAGATATTCTCTTTAAGCTGTCATTACAAATCGTATTTGATGGTACAGGAAATACCTTTCCGTCCTTTGACAATCCTGCATATTTTTCAATAATCATTTTTGGAATATCTAAGAGCATTACGTTTGATGATGTAGCTGTTTTCTTTCTTCGCACAATAATCCACCTGTTACCGTCAAAAAAATCTTGGATATTGCTATTTTTAAGTCCTTTCATATCTGAATAGGAAAGACCTGTAAAACAACTGAAAACAAACAGGTCTTTAACTAATTCGTCTTTCTTTTTATCGCAGTTGAACGTTACGAGCTGTTCCAGCTCGTTCCGCAACAGGTAACCACGGTCTTTATCCTTTTTGGTATTCTTGTATTCGCTGAACGGATTAAAAGCAAGATACTTTCTGCTCATTGCCAATCGGCAAAGCGTAGTAAATCCAATCATATACAGCCAAATGGTGTTGTGTGTTAAACTTTGGTCGTCACGCAGATAGTAATCAAAGTCCTGCACAAAATCAGGTGTAAGGTCGTTAAAGGACACATCGGAATAGCCGTATTTTGTAAGTGCAAAATTTCGAAGATGTTTCAAAAGTATTTTGTATTTACTGCGTGTGCCATTTACCCGAAGTCCACTATTAACCTTTTTCTCATAGTCGGATAGGAACTGTTCATAGAATTTGAAAAAGGTCAGTTCTCCGCTTTCCATCCCAAGAACGGCATTTTTAAGTTTAGCACTGTTTACAGCCCCCTCATTCTTCAGGATTTTGGAATAGCATTCCTCAATACCCGAACGAATTTTGTCAAGTTTCCTGTTTGTGTCTTGTGCTTCTCGGCTTTTACCTAAAACCCTGCCGTACTTCAAATCCCAATTTGTTGCGGAAATATCCAGCTTTGTACTGAATGCAGACTGTTTGCCGTTTACGGTAATCCTGCACATAACCGTAACCTTTCCGTTTTTCTTTGGGGCATTCTTTTTAAGGTAGAATAATACCTTAAATGTTGATTTTTTTGTCGTTTCCATACTCACAATTCTTAATGATAAAATTAAACCTATGTGAGCTACGGAACAATATGAAAAACTATGCATAAAGCTGAAATACAGCATTTTAAAACGATTATTTCTAATATTTAAAAGTAACGTTTTAGTAACCTTACTTTTGCCAAACCTCGCTTTTTCCTGCTTTTTACCTCATTACCAAAAAATCATAAAACGGCTGTAAAGCCTTAACTTACAACCGTTTTGCCTGTTATTAATCTTTGATGTATTTTTACTGAAACTTTATTTTAAATATAACGAAGATAGAAGATTTTGGATTGCGAATCAGTTCCTTCTTATTTATTACTTACAGATCTGCTTAAATGGATTTGTAAAGATAAAATATAATTGACGAATTTATACATGTTTTGATTCGCTTTGGAAGATCAAAAGTTTGCAAGATTAATTGAACTAACATTTGTACAACTGTTCCAAGATTGTATTCCACTGTAAAGCAAAAAATCACGGAATAATAGTTCCGTGATTTTTTGTTGCTTTTTTACATTGGTTATTTAACCTTTTTTCTTTTTCATGGTCATTTTTGCTTTTTTACCAGCACCATAATTATATGTTTTGCTATTACTTTCTTTCTTTTGATGGTAAGCTGCACCACGTGTTCCATCATTATCATCATCAATTAATGAGGTATTTCCCTTTTTTGCACTGTAAATTGATAATTTTTCTGGTAAATCAAGAACTTCCATTTTTTGACCTATTGTATGCTCCATCTTTTTTATTTCAGGCAACTCCAAATCTGTTGCAAAAGTAAATGACAATTGCTCTTCTGCATTTGATTTAATGATTCGTTGTATAAGCGTATCGTTATTCTCGGGGATTTCAAAATGAAAAATATACGGTATTCCTGACACATCTAATACTTCAGTTCCTTCATTGGCTACGATTAATATCCGATGAGCATCCTCTTGTTTAAATAATTCGATATCAGAAATACTTTTATCTTCAAAAAATAAGGGGTTAAATATAACGATCTCATCGTTATATTTACGGTGTAAGCTTTTCCCTAATTTTTGTGCAGTAAGTTTACTATTAACGAAAATGATCACTTTATCAAAAACTTCGTTGTCCAGCATTAAGCTGTTGAGAAGATTGATTTTTGTTGTGAAATTTGGAACCTGATATAGAAACATATCATGTACATTAAGTTTTTCCGCAGCAAGTTCTTCTACTTCGATCAGGGCTGGAGAAACCATAAAACCATCAATCATCTGGTGTAATTTTTCATGCTCCACTGTGCTAAAAACAAGATGTTGACACTTTTTAGCACTCTGAACAAGTTCTTTCACCGGAGTTATCATGCCATTTTTAATTACCTCTTCTGCATCATCGATAATTATGGTATGTATTAAATTAAGATTTAAGCCCAATTTAAGGTAGACAGCTCTTGCTCTATTTGGAGTAGAAACAACGATTTCAACACCAGCGACAAGTTTTTCAATTTCTTGCTCCATACTACCTCCAGCACGTAATCCAATAATACTAAGGTCTTTATTTTTACTGATCAAATAAAATTGATCAACAATAGCCTGAACACATTCTTGATCAGGAGCCAAAATCAAAACTTTTGGAGCATCAGGAACGTTGAATTTAAGTCCAGAAAGTACACTCAGGATATAAGTTGTCGTTTTACCTGAACCGTCAGGACCTATAGCGATAATATCTTGGCCACCTAATATCCGAGACATAGATTTCACTTGTATTTCCTTGGGTGTTAAATAACCCAAACTTTCCATGGATTTTTGTAACCGCTTGCTTAATTTTAATTTATCGAAAGACACTTTATTGTCGTATTTAATGAATAATGGACAAAGTTACTTAAAAAATAATTGCTAATAGACCATTACAAAGCTTTATGGCATTTTACTAAAACCATAAATTGCAATAAGAAATTGAGATCAGCATTGCATGATGATTATAGTTCTTAATCCATTACATCTTATGAAACCATGCGTTAATGTAAGATTGATCTCAGTAAATGTTGAAAGTTTTTCTTTTTGTTTTATTATCACTATATTTAAAGGAAAGCGAATCATTAGAGAAAGGAATGGAAATGGTCACAGAATTAGAAAAATATTCATTGGTATTTCAACCCTGTGAAAAGGGTATTCAGATGGTAAAATCTATCAAAGAAAGTTTAAAGAACAAGATTGGATGGTTTTCGAGTTGTCATTCATTAGCGCATATTACCATATGTGAATATTTAGCCAATGGTAATGATCTATCAAAGATAAAGAAACAAGTCACAGAGATTCTTAAATATGAAAATTCGCAATATGTGTATTTTGATGATTATAGTGCCTTTCCAAAAAATGGTGCTTTTTTCATTGCTCCAGCATTAAAATCTAGACAGTTTTTGAAAAATAAAATGCAGGCCATAACCAGTATCGATTTTGATACGAAAATGTTTAAAAGTACTGAACCTCATTTGACAGTTGGGCGTAAGTTGGATCAGGATAAGCTTGCTGTAGCTT
Organism: Sphingobacterium sp. IITKGP-BTPF85; assembly: GCF_001006065.1. NCBI lineage: Bacteria > Pseudomonadati > Bacteroidota > Sphingobacteriia > Sphingobacteriales > Sphingobacteriaceae > Sphingobacterium > Sphingobacterium sp. IITKGP-BTPF85. Next base: position 27,587 of record NZ_ASZT02000004.1, on the reverse strand, counting down.
TTGAAAATTTCAAAGCAATAGATTTAGATTTTTTTTGTTCTAGTATTTTCTTGCGAAGATTTAATCCCATTAGAAAACAATATGATACAATAGAAGAATTTAAATTTGGCAATCTTCCTAAACCTCCTAAAGAGGAGGGACAGTTGTCTTTTGATTTCTAATAAAAGGATAAAAATGTAGTTTTTCGTTTTAGGATTTATATCTTTATTTCCGCAAGATAGATGGCATATTAACGACATAGCAATCCTAATGAGTAAAGATCCTTACCAGCATGAAAAATCTCTTTCAGATGTGCACGAAAGTGTTGAAATCAGTAAGGGGAAATCAAAAATAAAAAAATCCTCAGTTTTTTTGGACCGGCCTATTTAATTAGTGTAGGTTATATGGATCCTGGGAATTGGGCTACAGATTTAGCCGGGGGAAGTCAGTTTGGCTATGCCTATTATGGGTTTTATTGATGAGTAACATCATGGCTTTACTCTTGCAGAGTCTTTGTACCCGTTTAGGAATAGTGAGACGAAAAGATCTCGCACAGTGCAATCGGGAGACATACCCAAGGCGCATGAATTTTGTACTATATATCTTAGCAGAAATTGCAATCGCGGCCTGTGATCTCGCTGAAGTATTGGGAATGGCGATCGGATTAAACTTACTTTTTGGAATAGATATCCTTTGGGGCGTATTAATCAGTTTTGCAGATACATTTTTGATTATGTATCTACAGAAATTAGGAATGCGAAAGATGGAACTTTTCATTATTGGTCTAATTACGATGATTGGTATGTGCTTTATGGTAGAGATGTTTTTAGTTCAGCCTGATTTCGGTGAAGTAATGACCGGCTTTATTCCAAGCTTACCCAATAGCGCTGCACTTTATATTGCAATAGGAATTATCGGAGCTACTGTAATGCCCCATAATTTGTATTTACATTCAGCCTTGGTACAAACGCGAAAAATAGACAGAGATGACCATTCCATAAGTAAAGCACTCAAATATAATTTTTTTGATAGTGCAATAGCTTTAAATCTAGCCTTTCTGGTTAATGCCGCTATTCTTATCCTCGCATCAGCCGCCTTTCATAAAAATGGTATGCATGATGTAGCAGATCTGGAAGATGCATATCACTTATTAGGGAAGACACTAGGAACAGATCTGGCACCTAAATTATTTGCAATAGCGCTAATACTGGCAGGTCAAAGTTCTACTGTTACAGGTACTTTGGCAGGGCAGATTGTAATGGAGGGATATTTGAGACTAAGGATCAGTCCCACCCTTCGCAGAATTATAACCCGATTATTAGCAATAATACCAGCAGTATTGGTCATATTAATTGCTGGAGAATCTCAAGTTGGCTCTTTATTAATTTTTAGCCAAGTTATATTAAGTATGCAGTTGGCATTTGCAGTTATTCCATTAATTCATTTTGTAAGTGATAAGGAAAAGATGGGAAATTTCGTTATTAAGCCTTATATGCAAATATTGGCATGGCTTATAGCTATTATCATCGCCGTACTTAATATCAAACTGGTATATGAGGAAATCTCAACATGGATTATTAAATATGATGTACTATGGTTAACTGTTTTATTAATTCTTGGGGCCGCAGGTATGATCGTTTTGTTGATTATGACCTTTATTTATCCTATACTTCATAAAAATAGAGCAATTGTATTGGATGTCCATCCCCCATTTGAAGATTTAAAGTTTGATGAACCCATATCGTTCAATAAAGTTGTACTTGCTTTGGACTACTCAACTTCAGATACAAAAGCAGTACAGTACGCCCTTTCTATAGCTAATACGAATTCTCACTTTATCTTGGTGCATATTGTTGAAAGTGCAGGCGTGAAATATACGGGAGAAAGTACGTATGACTTAGAGTCTAGACAAGATCTGGAAAGATTAGAGAAGTATGCACATTTCTTTTCCGATAGAGCCTATCAAGTTAATTTTGAACTGGGTTATAATAATCGGGTTGCTTCTATTGCGAAGATATGTGAACAATATGAAGCTGACCTGTTAATTGTTGGTAGCCATGGCCATACGGGAGTTAAGGATTTTGTTTTCGGAGAAACTGTAAATAAATTGCGACATGCAGTGAAAATACCCGTTTTTATTGCTCAATAACCTGAAATGATAATTATTTAAGATAAAAGATACTAAACTGTTAACGATCTTTTTTATATTAGAGAATAAGATAAAATGCGAATGGATAATATGAAACAGGTTTATATAGAAAGAGATGTAGCAGAATTTCTAAATCTTTCTATGTATCAAAATCAGATTACTTTTTTGAGCAATTTGATGCTCTCTTCTAAGAGCGATCAAATTTTAGAAAAAATCCGACTTGAAATTGATTCTGAGGGAGCGTGGATGGAACCTTTTTCTTATGAATTAGCCTATCTACCCGTTGGATTATCTGTTAAGATACCCACGGATAAAATTATTGTTAAGCCAATTTATTTCCTTCAATTAAGCGAGGTCGAAAGAAGTACTTTTCAAATTAGAGTTTATCAGGACGAAAATTTATTAATAGAAGAAGTAGTATCTATAGCGTTGCAACCCTTATCATTTTTTGGAGGTTTTAATACTCTTCCAGAATTATTAGCATCTTATATTACACCTAATCATCCTTACATTTATGCGGTTAAAAATAAGGCGATTGCCTATCTAGAACAGCAAAATTTGCCTGTTAAATTTGAGGGCTACCAAGCTACAGACCCATCGCGGATTCTTGAAATGATGCGGGCGATATACCATGCTTTGCAAGCGCAAGAAATAGTATACAGCGCATTACCGCCTAGTTTTGAAGAGAATGGACAACGGCTGAGAATGGTTGATGTTATTGCAAAAAACGTTTTGGTAATTGTATTGATATTAGTTTACTCTACGCAGCATGTTTGGAGGCGATTGATTTGAATCCAATAATAATAGTTACTAAAGGACATGCTTTCGTAGGATGTTGGCTTCATCAAGATCGATTTGCGCAGATTATTAACGAAGATAAAACCGCTATTACTAAACGTTTTGCTAAAGGAATAAGTGAAATTGTTGTTGTTGAGTCAACAAGTGTTTGTAAAGGAGCTAGTATTAACTTTAATCAGGCAATTGATCTTGCGGAAGCGAGCCTGATAGAAAGGAATGATTTCTTACTTTCCATCGACATAAAGCGTGCGCGTGCCAGCGGTATCAAACCTCTTCCATTAAAGATAGATGATTCTTTCGATCTCGAGCATGAGTTTATACGAAATCAAGTAGATTTGAAGATGCAAGAAGAAACGATTGAGGTAGGAAAAATTTATGAAGAATTTGAGGGAAATGGTAATAAATCCATCAGTAAGCAGAAGTCTGGGAAAGAAAGCTGTTAGACCTGTCATTGCGCAACAATCTTCTTAATTTGCGTATGACAAAAAATATGTTACAGATTATGGATGTAAATATTCATGACCTGGAAGACCTGTTAGTTGATGGTAAAAGTTTCTCGATCAGTGCTAGTGCAGATGCTCCCATACTGAAGCAGTACAATATCTTGAATCCTTCATTACATCCTTCATCGGCAGCATATCAATTGGCAAAAGAAGAATTAGCACATAACCGTTTATTATCTTATTATCATGCTGATGATTTAGATACAATTCTGACTCATATATCCCGAAATGCCAAATTATCGATAGAAGAGAACGGCTCCAGTACTTTATTCTTGGCTATAGGACTGTTACAGTGGCGGGATAAAAAAACGCTTGCCCAAGTTCGATCTGCTCCAATTATATTAATTCCGGTTGAGCTGACGCGACGCTCTATCAACAGTAAATTTGTCCTCAGAAGCCGCGAAGAAGAGGCGATGATCAATATTACCTTATTAGAGTTTCTTCGTCAAGAACACGGTTTGGATCTCCGGGATCTCGAAGAGCTTCCTAAAGATGGAAAAGGAATCGATGTTGCACAATTGATCGCACAGATGCGACGAGCAATCATGGGACTTAAGGGATGGGATATTGTAGATCAGGTGATTTTGGGTAATTTCTCTTTTAACAAATTAATTCTTTGGAATGATATTGCGCACCAATCTGAAGAAATTGCAAAAAGTAGCATTGTTCGTAGCCTTATCGATGGCCAGTTGCGATTAGATATTGGAAAAGAGGAAGTTCCATTAGATTTTGATAATATAAACCCATCTGCTTTAGCGTTGCCTATAGCAACAGATGTATCCCAATTAGAAGCAATTTTCACTTCTAATCAGAATCAAAGTTTTGTTTTACATGGTCCTCCTGGGACAGGTAAATCCCAGACGATTACTAACATTATTGCAAATGCACTTTATCAGGGCAAAAAAGTATTGTTTGTTGCTGCGAAGAAAGCCGCATTAGATGTTGTATATAAGCGATTGGCAGCAATAGGTCTATCCAATTTCTGTTTGGAACTACACTCCAATAAAGCAAAAAAATCAGATCTACTGTCACAGCTTGCAGAAACTTTGGAACAGCCGCAGTTGAAGGGTAATTTTAATTTTCAAGATGAGGCCAATCATTTAATAAATGCTAAAAAAGAGTTACAGATTTATATTAGCCAATTGCATAAACAGCAACCTATTGGCTGGAGTTTGTACGATAGTATTACAGCATTAACAACTTTAGAATCTTATCAGTTCGCTAAAATCGATCTCCCTAAAACATTTTTTGATTCTTTGACAAATGAGAAATGGCGAACATGGAAAGATCTGGTAATCGATTTAAATTCTGTTTCAAAGATTATCGCTAATCCTATTCAGAATCCGTTCAAAGGTATTGCTCTTGTGCAATACTCAAGTGCTATCCAACAGGAAGTTGTATCCTCTGCTGTAGAATTAAATCATACTCTGTTGGAGTATGGGCAATTGCTACGTCAGTTCATATCAAATTTTGATATGCCGATTCAGAACTTATCTTGGTCAGATTTATATTTATTCGATCAGCTTATTAAGTCCTTAACGGAACTTCCTGAGACGGATTTATCGCTTTGGAAGATGCTATTAAGCAAATCGCAAGAAGAGCGATTACAGAAATGGATCTCTCATTTTGAAATATATCAGAGCAGACGTCAGGTTTTATTAAATCATGCTCACAAAAGCGTGCTCGATGCTAATTTGACAGCATTAGAATCTTTATGGAATGAGGCAAAACAAACTTGGTTTTTACCAAAATGGTTTAAAAAAAGAAAAGTAAAGAAAGGTTTGTCAGCTTTTAGTACCATACCTTTACATGAAGATGAAACCTTCGATCAGTTTTTTGCTTATGTCAATGCCTTTCAACAAATAAGAGCAGTAGTTGAGTCTAAAGAGTATGAGGCAATCCACCAAGGCTTAGGCAGCTCTTACCTGCAAGAAGATACTAATTTAAAACTTGTGCAGGAGCAAATTGAGACACTGAAAATAATTAATGGACAATTAATAGCATTAAGTAATGTTACCGTAACTGATATTGTACAAAAGTGGATTGAAAAGTCGAAAACAAAAACATCCCAATTGATCCCAAATCAAGAATATACTTTACAAAGTTTAACAAAGGTATGGGGTACACTACTTATTAAGAGTAATGATTTTCAAACTTTAACGCAATTAGATATTCGGTCTTATCCTGTTCAGGTCGATTGGCTGACTGATATCGAAGGTAAAATTTCTGGTATTATTGATCAGATTGATTATTTAAAGAATTGGACAAATTATTCGAAAACAAAAGAAAAAGCCATATCATTAGATTTAAACTGGTTTATTGAATTGTATGAAAAAGATGATCTTAAACAAGAACATCTTTTGGAACATTTTGATTATATCATTCATTACAATCTGGCCAATCAAGTGATCGCTTCGCATGAAGCACTTAATATGTTTAATGTTCGATTATTTGAAGATAAGATCGAAAAGTATAAACAAATTGCAAATTCTTTCACTGAATTGACTAGAAAGGAATTATTGTTACGACTTAATGAACGGTTGCCAAATAATACTATTGAAGCTCTTCAAGGATCTGAAATAGCAATTTTACAGCGTGCTATTAAAAATCGGGGACGTGGTGTAAGCATTCGAAAGCTATTCGATCAAATTCCAGCATTACTGCCTCGTTTAGCTCCGTGTATGCTTATGAGTCCAATTTCAGTGGCTCAATATTTTGAGGTAAATCCGGACCAGTTTGATTTATTAATTTTCGATGAAGCTTCTCAATTACCACTTGTGAAGCTGTCAGTTCTTTAGCTCGATCTAACACGCGGTTATAGTAGGTGACCCAAAACAGATGCCTCCAACATCATTCTTCATGACGAATAAAGTAGATGAGGAAAATATGGAAATTGAGGACCTTGAAAGTATTTTAGATGACTGTCTTTCTTTATCATTTCCTTCAAAATATTTGTTACGTCATTATCGAAGTAAACACGAAAGTCTTATTGCTTTTAGTAATGCACATTATTACGACAATAAATTATTAACATTTCCATCAGCAGATGATCTAAATAGTCGTGTCACGTACCAGCATGTATCAGGTCATTATGACAAGGGTAAAACCCGACAGAATAAATTCGAAGCACAGGCCATCGTTGAAGATGTCGCAAGACGGTTTCAGAATGAAAAAACTCGAAAACAGAGTGTCGGTATTGTCACCTTTAGTCAAGTGCAACAGAATCTTATAGAAGATAAGCTAAACGAGTTGTATCGACTTGATTCGGAGCTGGAAGCATGGGCTACGGAAAGTGATGAACCTATTTTTATTAAAAACCTAGAAAATGTTCAAGGTGATGAACGAGATGTGATTTTGTTTTCAATTGGATATGGACCAGATGAAAATGGTCAAGTGAGTATGAATTTTGGACCGTTGAATAGGGAAGGTGGTTGGAGAAGGCTGAATGTTGCGGTAACTCGGGCTCGAGAGGAAATGAAAGTTTTTGCAACACTTCGATCTGATCAGATAAACTTAAATCGTACAGCTTCAGAAGGAGTCGCGGGTTTGAAAAATTTTCTGACTTTTGCCGAAAAAGGACACCTTGTACTAGATGCTAGCCAAATAACCACGACAGATAATCATGCTAATTTAACCCAAAATATCGCAAATAGATTACGTGCCGAAGGATTAATCGTCAATGTCAATATAGGAACATCTGACTATAGAGTTGATTTAGGTATTGTTCATCCCGAACATCCGAAACGCTATATTTTATCGATTTTATTAGATGGACTTAATTATTTTCAAGCGGAAACTACCAACGACCGCGAACTGGTATTACCAAAAATGTTGGAAAGTTTAGGTTGGAATATTTTTAGAATCTGGACATTGGATTGGATTGAGAATGCTGACCTTATAGTTGAATCTATTTTGGAAAAAGTTAATGCATTGCTATTAAAAACAGAAGAGCATGACCATATTGTAGCTAACGTCACAGAAAGTATTCATCAGAATGGATATCATATTGAAGAAATTGATTATTCTCCTATAATTTCTAAACAGATCCCTTATGAGAGCACTCATTTGCCAAAAGCATTTGCTATCGGAGCAGAGGGCTTAGAAGATCTTGGGAATAGGGCATTGATCCATAGACAGATGGAGTTGCTTATTCATCATGAATCACCCATAAGTAAGTCTTTTTTATATAAGCGTATTATGGAACATTGGGAAGCCAAACCTAGTGTTAAAATCGAGCGAATTCTATCTGAAATAATAGTAGATGTTCCTTCGCAAGTAACCAAACACCGTCAACCATTTTATTGGAAGGAACAAAGTGTGGTTGATATCAACTATTATCGGTCAAATGCTGGAATAGGAAGAAATTCAGAAGATATAGCCCCAGAGGAAATTATAGTAGCATTGCAAGAAGCCGTCGAACAGAATTTAAGTATCGTTGAAGATGATTTAGTCCGATACTTGGCTCGTCAATTTGATTTTCAGAAAATGGGTAAGCAAATTGAATTTTCGATGCGTTATGCGATTGGCATAGCTGTCGAAAAACAACTTGTAACACAGGAAGAAGGCCGTATAAAGATGATCGATAATAAATAGTTTTTTTAAATCATTGTTAAATTGTAATGATCAGTTTTACAAAAAAACGAGCGTTATTCTTTAGGATAACGCTCGTGATTTGAAAATTATTTTAATTAAAATTTGTAGCCTACCATGATGCCTACCGTTTTGTTTTTAGCATCAAGAGTTTTATCAATACTGCTAAATCCATGACTGTAATAGGCATCTAATGTCAATTTGCTAATATCAAGACCTAATCCAATTCGACCATCAAAAGAAAACTTTTTATAATCAGTAGTTGCTGTTGATTTAACGGTTTTAATGTCATAATTCAATTGTGGTCCCAACATAGCACGTAAATTAAAATCGCCATCATTGATCAACTTATATCCTATCTGAAGCGGTAAATTTATCTGATAGAATTTTGGTGTTTTCTCATTTTTGTCAAAAGTATATTCTTTACGTAACAAGCTCACTCCTAAACCCGGTTGAAAGAATAATTCATTTCCAATACGGGCAAACCCAGCGACAGAAACACCCACTTTCCCATTATTATCTTTGACGGATTTGTTACCAAAAGATGTCATGTTATAATTGCTTCCAACTTGAAGTCCATAAGTAACTTCTTGTGCTTTTGCTGCGGTGGACAATCCTAATAATGTCAATCCCATAAGGGCAGTTTTTAATGTTGTTTTCATTTTTCTAAACGTATTTGTATGTGTATTGATTAATTATTCGTCTTTCCTTTATGACAACATAACATCACGATACCCTTGAAAAAAAATAAAATATTATCGTTTTATATATTTTAAATTTGAATCAATAAAAAGAAATGAAATTAGTGTAAGGGTATAGGCCAGTTCAGTTGTCATAAATAAAAGTAGATTGTTTCATGAATCCGGAAAATTCAATCAATGTCAGAAAATAAAGAAAAGAAATTTGAGCAACTGTTTCGTTTGTACTATAAGGAATTGCACCGTTCTGCATTTCGTTATTTGAGAGATAGTGAGAGTGCTGAAGAGATCGTACAGCAAGTATTCTTGCGTCTATGGGAGAAAAATTGGGAGGAAGAAGTACATACATCTTTAAAAGCTTACTTATATCGTGCTATCTATAATGAAAGTATGAATTTCTTAAAAAAAGAGCAGAGAAAGATGAAATATCAATCTTATCAGCAAAGTAGGCAAGAAGTTGTTCCTGCTGTCGATCAAAGTGCAAAAGATCTTGATCAAAAACTACAAGTAGCACTAGCTAAGCTACCTGAAAAGAGTCGTACTGTTTTTGAGCTGAGCCGTTTTCAAGAGATGAAATATAAAGATATTGCTCAGACATTGGATCTTTCCATTAAAACTGTTGAAGGACATATGACCAAAGCGTTGCGACACTTACGTCTTGAGCTGATGGATTATTTAACTGTAATTATTTTTTATATCATTTATATATTATGAATAAGGAATTGCTAGAAAAATACATCATTGGAGAAACCAATGAAGAAGAAAATATTAGAATCAAAAACTGGTTGGAACAAGATATTAGGAATAGAACTGAATATTTAAAAATAAAAGATATGTGGGACCGTTTACCTAAACCACTTGAAGCACCAGAGGTAGATGTCGATCGAGCTTGGGAAAATTTTAAATTCGCTAAAGAAAATAGAGTTGCTGGAGTAATAGAAGTTGCTGAGAATAAAACAGTAACGATAAAATGGAACTGGTGGGCAGCGGCTGGAGTGCTGGTCATCTGTTCATTAGGGTTTTATTTATTTAATAATAGTTATAAGCAAGAAAAAAATCTTTTTAGTGCTACCGCTGTCCTCTCAGATTCACTGCCAGATGGTTCTCGAGTTACACTCAATAAGAACTCAGAAATTGTTTATTCCCGAACATGGATGAGTAAACAGAGAAACGTAAAATTAGAGAAAGGAGAGGTGTTTTTTGATGTGTTTAAAGACAAAGAACATCCTTTTGTGATTAAATCAGGTAAGAGCCAGATTACTGTTTTGGGCACGAGTTTTAATGTGCGTCGTTATGAAGGAGCTACCGAAGTAATTGTAGCAACAGGTTTGGTCAAAGTTTCATACAGCAATAAGGAGGTTTACTTGCATCCTAAAGAAATGATTACGATCCAAGATAATGATACCACTAAAGTATCAGTCAAAAAGATGCCAGACTTGTTTTATACATACTATGTAGATCGTGAGTTTGTCTTTGAAAATACCAAGTTAGAGCGTGTCGTAGAACTATTAATTAAGGCGTATGATCAAAAATTGTTATTGATCTCGAAGCAGATAAAAAGCTTTTGTTAACGGCAACATTTCAACAAAATAGTCTAAATCAAATTTTACAGGTCATATCGGACACATTTAAATGTAAGGTTATTATTAAAGATTCAATTATTCATATAACTAGATAATCATGTTTTTGGTAAAATTTATCAATCATATCACTAAGATTCCACTTTTAAAAAAGTTTAGTTACCTATTCATATTTTTAGTTTTGTTTAGCTTTTCAAAAGCGGATGCACAGCAACAGTTAGCGACCCAGATTCAAATACCTGCTTATTCGAATATGACAGTAGGTCAAATTTTTCAGGTGCTGAATGAAAAGCATGGTACTTTGTTTTCTTTTAATAGCAATATACTGCAGACGGATAGTGTGATTCAAGTATCGGCATATAAGGGATCACTATATGGTTTTTTGGATCATACGTTAGGAAAGGAATATAGTTTTAAGGAAATTGGCAAGCATATTATTATACAATATACGCCACAACGTATGGCAGTAGACGTTGAAGTGCAGTCGCAGGATAAAAATAAAGTTGTTATCACGGGCTATATCAAAAATATTCGAACCAACAAACCTATTTCTGACGCTAGTATTTTTGATCGCGATGCACTACTTTCTACTTTAACCGATAAAAATGGTTATTTCGAACTTGATGTTAAGAAAAAAATTAGTTTGATTGCTGTTAATGTAAGTAAAGCAATGTTTCGTGATACAAGTGTTTTAGTGATTTTTCCCATCGATACAGAAGTTGGCAATAAAAAAAGAAGTATGGTTACTTTACCGGATATGAGCAAGACAATGGTTTTTATCGATCTTTTTTGGACGAGTATTTTTATCACCGGCGCAAAGTATTCAAAATATGAACCTTGGCGGACTTTTCCTATATAGTCCATATCAGATATCGATGACTCCGGGATTAAGTTCACATGGTTTTATCCGCTCACAGATTGTTAATAAATTTTCAATAAATATCCTAGGAGGTTCTACTGCGGGGGTAAAAGGTTTAGAAATTGGTGGAGTTTTTAATCTCAATCAATATGACATGGAAGGAGTACAGTTAGTAGGAGGGTTCAATGTCGTGGGAGGCGATGTAAATGGTGTGCAGGTAGCAGGAATATCGAATCAAGTATTTGGTGATGTCAAAGGGGTGCAGTTAACGGGAGGACTAAATAAGGCCGATACGGTGAAAGGAGTTCAAATTTCTGGAATTGGCAATATGATGAAAGAAGGGACAGGAGCGACACAACTAGCAGGTGGATTTAATCAAAGTAAAGGTACTGTCAGCAATCAAGTTGCAGGTATAGCCAACATTGGCAATAAAGTAAAAGGTATTCAGCTCGCTGGGTTAGTTAATATTGCAGATAGCAGCGACTATGCAATTGGCTTATTAAATTTAATTAAAAATGGTGAGAAGAGTATTTCTGTTGCTATTGATCAAGATGCATATTTAGGTGTGCAATTCCGATCTGGTGGTCGTGTTCTTTACAGCATTTTAGGAGCGCATGTATCATTGAAAGATGATAACACTGCCCGTTATGCTTTTGAAGCAGGTTTAGGAGCGATTTTTTTACACGGCAGCAGATTTATGCTACGAGCTGAGATATCCAGCCGAAATCAGTTTACAGATAAGTTTAAATTATTATCCAATAACCATTCTAGTTTTAGATTGATTCCGGAGTTACGTCTAAATAAAAAACTATCCGTATTTGTAGCCCCTAGCTTTAATTACGTGAGTAAAGAAGATGATGCAGTTACACAGGTTGGGAAAACCTTATGGAAGGTTTGGGGACGAGATAAAAACAGAAATTCATTGTTTGGTGGTGGAGCAGTAGGTCTTATGTTAAAATTGTAATCCCGATATTATGAATTTTATAGCTGAGCTTTGTGCATGAACTCATTTTATTGAAATCCTTTTATATAGATTTCATCATAAGGATGAATGAAAAAGAGCGGTATTATAAAATAACATAGCAATTTCATATTGAACTGAAATACGGAAAACTCATCTAGGGAATATTCATAATATAAAAGAAGGTAATCATATTATTTATGATTACCCTCTTTTATTCCACTAGATAGACAGACTGCTTCAATATAAGCGCGATATACGTCATAAAAAAAGGAGATAATCGAAATTATCTCCTTTTCTATATGTTAAACTGAATAAGAATTACTCAGCAATTACTTCGAAAGGAACTTGAACTTTCACTTCTTTGTGTAAGTTTAAGTTTGCTAAGTATTCACCAATTTCTTTAGGTTCTACTTCGAAAGTAATACGACGACGGTCAACATCAAAACCTTTAGCTTTCAAAGCATCAGCAATTTGAATGCTGTTTACTTTACCGAAGATTTTACCAGTTTCACCAGCTTTAGCACCGATTGATAACTTAATAGTTTCCAACTTAGTAGCTAATTCAGTAGCGTCTTTCTTAATTTTATCTTGTTTGAACTGAGCTTGTTTAATGTTTTCAGCTAAAACTTTCTTTGCTGATACAGTCGCTTGAATAGCAAATCCTTGAGGGATTAAATAATTACGACCGTAACCTGGCTTTACATTTACGATATCATTTTGCTCACCTAAGCCTTTGATATCTTGTTTTAAAATAACTTCCATGTTCTCTAGTCCTCCTTATTTTAATGAATCAGCTAAGTAAGGTAACAAGCCGATGTGACGAGCACGTTTAACCGCTTGAGCTACTTTACGTTGGAATTTCAATGACGTACCAGTTAAACGACGAGGTAAAATTTTACCTTGATCATTCACAAATTTCATCAAGAAGTTAGCATCTTTATAATCGATGTATTTGATACCATTCTTTTTGAAACGGCAATACTTTTTACGATTGTCCTCTACTTTAGGGGCAGTTACGTATTGGATATTTTCGTTAGCCATTAGTTTGATCCCTCCTCAGTTTTAGTTTCCGCTTTTTTGTTGAATGCACCGCTACGTTTTTTCTCGCTATAAGCTTTAGCATGTTTGTCTAAAGCAATAGTTAAGAAACGCATTACACGCTCATCACGTTTGTATTCAACCTCTAATTTATTGATTAATTCTCCTGGAGCCTTGAATTCAGTTAAGTGATAAAACCCAGTTGTTTTTTTCTGGATTGGATACGCTAATTTTTTCAAACCCCAATTGTCTTCAGCGACAATTTCGGCTCCGCCTTCTGCTAAGATGTTTTTGAATTTTGCGATTACTTCTTTCGCAGCATCTTCAGAAAGCAACGGGGTAAGAACGATTACAGATTCGTACTGTTGCATTTTGTTAAATAATTATGTTTATTAATTTTTCTCCGTACTTACGGAAGTGCAAAGATAATTAATAGATTTTAAATATACAATGATTATAGTATGGTATTTTATTTTAGTTTGTGCATTTCTGCTTTAATAGCAGTCTGAATGTTTGCTGATACCGGTATTAAAGGTAGGCGTACATAATCTTGACCGATACCCTTTTCTTGTAGGATATATTTAACCCCACAAGGATTTCCTTCAACAAAACAAAGATCTGTTATTTCAAGCAACGCATTGTGGATTGTTCTAGCTTCAGTAAAACTACCTGCAGTACATAATGCAGCTAATTTTGAAACTTGAGCTGGATATGCATTTCCAACAACAGAAATGATTCCCACTGCACCTAAAGCCATCATAGGTAAGGTTGCAGGATCATCACCCGAAATCAGTAAGAAATCAGCTGGTTTATCTCTTAAGATCTCGTTAAACTGAGCAAAGTTGCCAGAAGCTTCTTTTGTTGCAACGATATTCTTAAAATCTTTTGCTAAGCGTATTGTCGTGGCAGGAGTCATGTTGCTTCCTGTACGTCCTGGTACATTATATAAAATAATAGGTAAGGGAGAAGCCTCAGCTATTGCTTTATAGTGCTGATATATTCCTTCCTGTACTGGTTTATTATAATAAGGAGATACGGATAGTATAGCACAGAATCCTGTAGGATCAAAATTTTTGATCTGCTCTACAATCTCTGCCGTATTATTTCCTCCGATACCCGCAACCAATGGTACGCGAGCATTCACCTGTTTGACAGTGAAATCCCAGATACTCTTTCGTTCGTCTTTCGTTAATGTTGCTACTTCACCAGTAGTACCTAAAGAGACTAAATAATTCATACCTGAGTCAATTTGATAGTCAATTAGCTGTGCTAAAGAATCAAAATCAACTGTTCCATCTGCGTTGAAAGGTGTAACTAATGCTACACCAGCTCCATGAAGCTCGTTCATTGTGTTGTTTGTAAAGATTAATATTTAATTTATATACTTGTTGTATCTGCGATCAAAGCTAATAATTCATCTTCAGTGATCATCTTGATGTTTAGTTTTTCTGCTTTTGCTAATTTTGAAGGCCCCATTTTATCTCCCGCTACCAGGTAGCTTAATTTTGCTGAAATACTGGAAACCATTTTACCCCCATTACTTTCAATAAGTGCAGTTAATTCCTCTCTCGAATGATTTGTAAATACACCCGATATCAGAAATGTTTGGCCAGTTAATGCATTACTGTCCAAAATTACTTCTTTCTCTTCAATTTCAAACTGTAAACCGTAAGATTTTAGTTTTGCTATTAACTCTTCGTGGGCCGGTACATGTAAGTATTCATGTATACTTTCCGCAATACGGATTCCGATATCTTGCACAGTAGCTATTTCTTCAACAGAAGCAGCCTTAATCGCATCGATTGTTTTGAAATGTTGTGCTAGTTTTTTAGCAATTGTTTCGCCAACATGTCGAATCCCTAATGCAAAGAGTAATTTTTCGAATGGCTTTTCTTTGGACTTTTCAATTCCCTTCAACATATTGTCGATAGATTTTTGTCCAAAACGCTCCAATTGCTGTAATTGGTCCTGATGATCTTTTAATCCATAGATATCAACAACATTCTTAAGAATCCCTTTCCTATAGAAAGTTTCTATAGTTTCATCGCCTAATCCTTCTATATCCATCATTTTACGGCCAATGAAGTGTTGCATTTTTCCTATAATCTGAGGCGGGCATCCATCTTCATTTGGACAATAATGAACGGCTTCGCCTTCCTGACGAATCAGTTCGGTATTGCATTCAGGGCAATGTGTCGGATATGCATAAGGTTTGGCAGATGACAATCTTTTATCTACATTAACTGCAAGTATTTTCGGAATGATTTCACCACCTTTTTCTACGAAAACAGTATCTCCCTTATGAAGATCAAGTCTTGCTATTTCATTCGCATTGTGTAAAGAAGCTCGTTTTACAGTTGTGCCTGCTAAACTAACAGGTTTTAAATTGGCAACAGGAGTAACTGCTCCAGTACGTCCGACTTGGTAACTGATGGATTCGAGTTGGGTTTCAACACGTTCAGCCTTGAATTTATAAGAAATAGCCCAACGTGGATTCTTTGCTGTAAATCCCAGTTCCTCTTGTGCGCCATAATCATTTACTTTAATGACAATACCGTCGATTTCATAACTCAGGTCATGTCTTTTATCATCCCAGTAATCGATGAAGGAGAAAACATCATCTAGCGTCTGGCATTTTTGAGTGTGTTCACAAACGTGAAATCCCCATTCTTTGACAGCTTCTAGACTTTCCCAATGATTATGGAATAATTTGTTTCTGTTTTCACAGTATAAAAAGTACAAGAAACAATCTAATGGTCTTTTGGCTACTTCAGCCGAGTCCTGCAATTTGATCGTTCCTGCGGCAAAATTACGTGGGTTAGCATAAGTTTGTTCTTCATTCTCTTCTCTTTCAGAATTCAGGCGTAAAAAAGCATTTTTATGCATAAAGATTTCACCTCTTATTTCAAATTCTTCAGGATAATTTCCCTTTTTTAGATGAATAGGGATGCTTCTTATTGTTTTGATATTATTGGTCACCACATCGCCCTGTGTTCCATCTCCGCGCGTGACCGCTTTTACCAGTTTACCATTCTGGTAAGTAAGGCTGATGGACAGACCATCAAATTTTAATTCACAGATGTATTCAAAGTTATCGCCGATTATTTTACGTACCCGTTGATCAAAATCACGAAGATCGTCTTGATTATAAGTATTACCTAATGATAACATTGGCCAGCGATGTCTAACGGTCTCAAATTTTGTCGTTACATCACCACCAACACGTTGTGTAGGCGAGTTGGGATCTGCGAATTCAGGGTATTGTGCTTCTAAGGCTTCCAATTCTTTCATTTTCAGATCAAAATCATAATCTGAAATAAGGCTTTGAGCCAACACATAATATTGATAATTATAATGGTTTAGCTCTTGCGTTAGTGAAGTTATTTTTTGTTCAATATCCATGGATGACATGTTGCGAATTTACAAATAAAAAGTACGTTTGATCAATTTGTAAACATAAATTAATGAAAAATGCAGCTATTAATGAGAGCTGCATTTTTATGCGTTTTTACATCTTCTTAGTAAAACGTTTAAAAAAGTTCTCTTGATCCAGATCAGAAAACTTTTGCTTCTTATCTAGGTAGAAATCAGTAATTATTGATTTCTTATATTGTCCAGTCTTATTTTCTGTTGGTATATGGTTTTTTCTCTTTTTAGCGTTTTTGAAAATATGCAGGAAGAAAGCCTGATGTGCTCTGCTAACAGCCCAAGCATCTTTAAACTTGCGATCAAGGATAAATTTCAATAAGGCTGCAAAATCAAACCAGAAACGAATAAATATAACTGTAAATAACTGCCCTATAGGAAGATTTTTTTGCAACATAAACAAATTGTTCCTAAAGTTTAAATAAGTCTTTTGTGGGTTACTGGCATTTAATGTTCCGCCTCCTACATGATAAACAGTAGAGTCGGGGCAATAACCGATACGATATCCCATTTTTTTAAGCGCCAGCAAAGATCTATTTCTTCCATATGGGCGAAAAAATCTTCATCTAATCCTTCCGCTTCTTTCCAAGCCCAGCTTTTGATAAATAGTGAGGCTCCTGAAGCCCAAAATATTTCTCTTTCATCATCATATTGGCCAAGATCATATTCTACCTTGTCCATAATACGTCCACAGCAGAATGGGAAACCATACCGATCGAGGTATCCACCTGCGGCGCCGGCATGTTCAAATTTTGCTTTATTATGGAAAGCAAGTATCTTCGGTTGTGCAGCAACAAGATGTGTATCCCTTTCGAGCATTTCGATGACAGGTTCTATCCAATTTGGTGTAACCTCGACATCAGAATTAAGCAATACAAAATAGTCTGCTTCCACACGCGAAAGGATATGATTATAACCACCCGCAAAACCGTAGTTTTCGGTGTTCTCTAAGATGGTAATTTTAGGATATGAAGCACGTACAAATGATAAAGAGTCATCTGTAGAAGCATTGTCTCCAATTACAAATTCTATATTAGGGTAACTGCTGTTGTATACAGAAGGTAAAAATTTTTCTAAGAAAAATCTCCCGTTCCAATTTAAAATAACAACTGCTACTTTAGGATAATTTTTCATTTTCTACGTTTTCTTTTCCATCTTCTGTGTGTCCAAAGCCAATATTGTGGCTCTTCACGGATTATTTTTTCCGTAAAAGCATTATGGATATGGGTGATTTCCTTGTCGGTGTAAGAAGATGGATCTTCAATTAATGTTGTAAATTTACAAAAATAATATCCTCTTTTTTCTTTTCTTCCGATGTGGCAAAAAACAACAGGACCATTTGTCATTTTAGAAATTCGTTCAACACCGGTATAAACAAGCGTTTCTTGATTTAGGAACTGCAAAAAATAGTCAGCATCAGAATATAGTGGAGCTTGATCTGCTACAAAAACGCTGACACTTGGTTTTCCTCTTAATTTGGCCAGATGTCGCACGATCTGTTTCATAGGAACCATAATTGCACCGAATCGAGAACGAACCTGATTGTAAACATTATCTATGGTTTTATTATTAAGAGGCTTGTATACAATGAGGGTAGGAGCTTCAGTAATTGCTCCCAGACGATGGATGCCATATTCCCAATTGGCATAATGTGCGGTGACGGCAATAACTGTTCTATTTTGGTTCAGGTGCCTGGTTAATTCATCTTCATCAACTAGTGTGATTCTTTTTTTTACCTCGGCAAGACTGATGTTTTTGAACTTTAAACATTCTAAAATCATATCAGGGAAAAAACGATAAAATTTCTTCGCTATTTTAATGATCTCTTCGTCACTTTTTTCAGGAAAAGAATTTCTAAGGTTATCGAATACGACATTTTTGCGATATCTTATGATATAATAGAATATATAGTATAACACATCGGATATCATATAAATGAACCAAAATGGCATCAAAGCGAAAAGGTATAGAAGTGCTGCTAATGCTTTTTGTTTCATGTAAACGTGATAACTATTGTAAATCTTACCTGCAAATATCCCTAATTTAAGTTATTTTTGCAGTAGATAAAGTAAAATACAACGATTTTTTATGTCAACTCATTTATTATTAACGACTTGCTACTTACCTCCGGTTTCTTATTTTCATTGTATCCAACAAAATGCGTTACCTGTATTGATTGAGAAGTATGATAATTTCCAAAAGCAAACTTATCGTTCTAGAACACGTATTGCAACTGCAAATGGTATACAGGAATTGATTGTACCCATACAGCATAGTAAAAAGGAACGTTCACCGATGTCGGAAAAGCGCATTTCCTATGAGTTTGACTGGCAACGATTACATTGGTTGAGTCTTCAAGCCGCATATCGCAATTCTGCTTATTTTGAATATTATGAGGATGATTTCGCTCAGTTTTACAATAAGAAGTTTGATTTTCTATTTGACTTCAATATTGCGCAGCTTGAGCTCTTGTTAAAATCATTAAAATTAAAGCGTGAATTGTCTTTTACAGATGAATATTTTAGGTCGGTTCCCGATGCGCTGGATTTTAGAGACCGTATCCATCCCAAGAAAGAAAGTCTCTTATTAAACCCGAAACCTTATTACCAAGTGTTTGAGGAGAAAAATGGATTTTATTCAGATTTGAGCATTGTGGATTTATTGTTTAGTCAGGGACCACAGTCAAAAAATTATTTTTAATATAATTGATCATATATAAAACTTTTAGAGTCTATTATTGTAATACAATAATAGATTCGTTTTTTATGAAGAGTATTTTAACAACTGTATTTTGTTTGTTCTTGTGTTGCTCTGTTTTTGCCCAGTCGGGTGTAGATACACTTCATTACCGCAAAGTGTATTATTTTGGTGGAACAGGAATGGGCTTTCCGTTAGGTAAGACAAAAGATGTTCTGTCTCCAAAGTTTTCAGGAAGTTTAGGTTTGGATATTTCATTGAAAAATCCAAAGTATTATCTATATCCAGCTTTATATACATTATCGTTTGATTACAAGCAAAAGATTCAGGACAATCAGTATCCTTATAAGATAGAGGATGCTAATGCTAATTTTTACATGTTCTCCCTAGCTGGGGGGATTCGTAAACAGCTAAAGAAATTAAATGCCTATGCTTATGCAGGTCCTGGTGTTGGATTCTTGACAGAACCAAGAGTGAAGGTCGATGCTGTCAACAGTATCGCTAAAATTGAAAATCAGAAAAAATTCTCTTTTTCAGGCAAACTCGGGGTTGGTGCTGATTATCGATTTAATGGTTTTTTCCTGGGTTTGGAAATCGGTTATTTACATTCATTTAATAAAATACAGGACACTCCAATCAATATTATGACTGTTATGGTTGGGCTTAAGTCGGATATAACAAGACTGGGTGATAAAGTAATTAAAGTAATAGGAGTAGAAGGTTCAATTAGCGGAAAAGAGACGAAATAACGCACTCTTTTCCGATTTCGAATTTAATTATGGATTTTAACAAAATCTTCTGTTTTTTCTCTCTTTTGATTTGCAATCTGATTAATGATGATTTTGAACGCTTCAAGACGGGCTTTTTTCTTGTTATCCGTTTCAATTTCTATCCACGGTGATAATTTGGTGCCGGTAGTTTTAAATAATGTCTTGATATAACTGGTATAATCACTCCATTTTTCTTGCGCCTGTTGGTCAAGAGGACCAATTTTCCATTGTTTTAAAACGTCTGTACTCCTTTCTTCCAGTCGCTTCGCCTGCTCTTCTTTAGATATACTTAAAAAGAATTTAATGATGATAACTCCATCCTGTATTAAAAGTTCTTCTACTTCATTAACTTGTTTTAAAAATAGCGTGTGTTGTTCTGGAGTACAGAAACCAAAAACTGGTTCAACAACAGCCCGGTTATACCAGCTTCTGTCAAAGAACACAATTTCCCCTGCATTGGGCAGCTGTTTGAAATAGCGTTGAAAATACCATTGAGTTGATTCTTCTGCAGTTGGTTTAGGGAGGCTGACTACCCTTAATTTTTTAGGATTTAAATATTCTACCAATCTTTCTATAGCACCACCTTTACCAGCAGCATCTCTACCTTCAAAAATAACCAAAACACGTTTATTGTCTGATATGACTTTATTTTGAATCGCCGTTAGCTCAATTTGCAGCTCATGTAATTCCTTCTCGTATTCATATGTCTCTAAAAACTTTTTTTCCTTGATTACTTTCTTATCAATCAAGTACTGAAAAACCTCCTTATTGTTTAAAATATTTACAAAGTCTTCTAAATTGAAATCTGCCATATCGATTGTGTTTTAATTGAATTACTCTTGTACAACAATAAATATACCTTAGAAGTTTAATATTCACTGGAATTTGCATTATTTTTTTGAGAGATAATAAAAACATCCATGCTATCGTTATATATACATCAACTCTAATAATGGTATATTTAGGGAGGACAGCAGTTATTAACAAATATTAATTTTGATAATAATTATAAAAAAAATAAAACGAAGCACAATAATTTAATAAGTCGGTCGTTTTAATTACAAATACTTTTCATAAAATAGGTTAATATATGGCTAACGATAAGCTTGAGGTTCCCCACTTCAAGCTTTTCTATTTTTTTAGCCGGACCTAAACAAGCATAGGTGATCATATGTAAATAAGACGTCAATTTTTTTTAAAACAGAAGAGTTTTCATTTTGAGAACCTATTTTTGCTTTCAAATCATAAGATATGGAATACATCAATAATGTTAATGCCTTCATTGCTACCGAGCGAAATCAATTACTTGCACACCCACTTTATTATAAAATAAAAACTATTGAAGATCTTCAAGTGTTTATGCAAGGGCATATATATGCTGTGTGGGATTTTATGTCGTTATTGAAAGCATTACAGCAGAAATTAACCTGTACAACAACGCCATGGTATCCTTCAAAATTTCCGAATACCAGATATTTAATTAATGAAATTGTTGTTGCCGAGGAATCTGATGAATATATAGATGGTCGTAGATTGAGCCATTTTGAAATGTATCTGGATGCTTTAGATACACTGAGGGGGGACAGTAGTGAAGTTAATAATTTTCTAAAAGATGTTTATGAAGGTGGTGATATTTTAAAAGTTATTGCCGAAAGTACTTTGCACCCGAACATAAAAGAATTTTTAATATTTACTTTTGATGTTATTGTAAATGGAACAGCTCATGAAATCGCAGCTGCGTTTACTTTCGGAAGAGAAGATTTGATACCGGATATGTTTTCTTCTATTTTAAAAGAGATCCAGCTAAATTTTCCAAATTCAAATTTGGAAAAGCTGCTTTATTATTTTGAAAGACATATTGAATTAGATGCAGATGAACATGGTCCCCTGGCAATGAAGATGATTATGGAGCTTTGTGAGGCTGATCCTGTAAAGTGGAAGCAAGTGGAACAGGTTTCAAAAATTGCTCTACAAAAGCGGATTAAATTATGGGATGCTATTGACCAGATGCTGTAAACAAAAATGATTTAATGAAGTTTAATCGTAGGGTTATTGTAATTTAATATGGGCATTCTATATTTGTCATTGAAAATAGACTAGTTGTAAGCATATATGTTTTTTCAATATCTACATGAGTTATGGAAATCTTTGATACGAAGGAAAGTCCGTGTTTTTATACATGAACAAGAATATGAATTGTCCGATGATAGATCGGGCAATTTTTCTATTATAACTTATAATATTGCAGGTTTACCCCAAGTTATTTCTGCAGCCAAAACAAATCGATCTACTAGTATCGCGACTATAGGTATGCTATGTAATGACTTTGACATTGTGCATATTCAAGAAGATTTTAATTACAATACCTACTTATACCAAGGTGGTAATTCTCACCCTTACCGTACCATCAGTATGGGTTTAGCTATTTTTGGGGATGGCCTGGATAGTTTGTCCCGATATCCGATAACCAATTTTAAGCGAATTGAATGGCAGAATAGGACGGGATCAGATCGTTTAACACCAAAAGGCTTTAGTCATTGTACTGTGCATTTAGGCTTAGGTGTTGAGGTTGATTTTTATAATATTCATGCTAACTCTCAGGATCATCCGCGTGCAGCAAAGGCTAGACGGGCTAATTATCTGCAGTTGGCTACTTACATCAATAAGTTTTCGGTAGGAAAGGCAATCATAGTTGCCGGTGATTTTAATTCTCACTTCTCATTCTCTGAAGACAACTTGGTGGAGTTTATGGATAAGACAAAGCTGGAAGATTGCTGGATCACCTTGCAACGTGATCACGTGATTCCAATTATTGACCCCTTGTTTTTATGTGTTGATATTATGGATATTAATAATGAATCAGAATCGATCGATAAAGTCATGTTCAGAAGTAATGATAAGCTGACGTTAATTCCAAAAGTTTATGAAGTAGAGAAAGAAAAGTTTTTCGATCAGTATGGCGAACCTTTGTCCGACCATTGGCCTATTTCAGTTGTTTTCGACTGGAAATTGAATGATGAGGTAGAGATTGATATCTTTCCTAAGTAAAATAATTCCTTACAACAGAGGGGAAATCAATAATTTTGTTTCGCATGAGATGCAGTTATTATTATAGATAAAACAAAATTATCTATGTTTGAAAAAAAAATATGGCTAACGCGACAGGATATTTAAAAAAGTTACGCTTAGAGGCAAAAAAAAATTTGGTAGAAGGTGAAGCATTTCTTAAAGAAAATGCATTGCGTGATACTGTGGTCAGCCTGCCTTCTGGTTTGCAGTATGAGGTAATAGAAGAGGGCAATGGTAAGAGTCCTAAACTAACCGATAGTGTAAAATGTTTTTATGAAGGACGCCTTATCAATGGAACTGTTTTTGACTCAACCGCCAAGAAGAAGAAACCTGTATCTTTTCCAGTGAATGAAGTGATAGCTGGATGGACAGAAGCACTGCAGCTCATGAAAGAAGGCAGTAAATGGCGTTTGTATATACCATCTTCGCTCGGATATGGAGAATTAAGTGTTTCGAAAGAAATTAGCGGAAATGCTACACTAATTTTTGAAGTAGAGGTTGTGTCTGTTCATTAAATTTTTCTGTCTCAATAAGAGAATAAACTCTCATATGTCATCGCGCATTCAGGTTTGTTAAGAAATGTAAGTTTACAAGGGGGACGTTTGTGAGTGGATATGAGTTTTAGAAATTCGCCATTCTAAAATATGTATACCCTCTTGGATGATAGTCTGCATAATTGGACTTTCTATGTGACAGGAAATTGAACTCATATTCTGTTTTATTCAGAATAAAAATATAGGTTTGTAGGATGAAGATAGTACAAACCGTTTTTTTGGAAGATGTTCGCGTATTTGCTCCGATTGGATTTTATGTAGAAGAGCAACTATTAGGTAATGAATTTCTGGTAAACGTTTCCGTAAAGTTTGATGCAGGTATTGATGACCACGAGAATTTAGATAAGACCGTGAATTATGAGATTTTGTATCAGATCATCCATCGGGTCATGAAACCCAAAAGGAAGTT
This sequence comes from Sphingobacterium sp. IITKGP-BTPF85, assembly GCF_001006065.1. NCBI lineage: Bacteria > Pseudomonadati > Bacteroidota > Sphingobacteriia > Sphingobacteriales > Sphingobacteriaceae > Sphingobacterium > Sphingobacterium sp. IITKGP-BTPF85. The sequence goes on along the minus strand of NZ_ASZT02000004.1, from coordinate 3,504 downwards.
ATTAGAATCTGCTGCTCATGAAATACTAAAGGCTATACATGATCATTTTTCATTTGCAAAAACAATAGATGTTTCTATAAAAAAAATGAATCCTCCCTTTGGTGGAGATGCTGCGCATTCTAAAGTTGCTGTTCAATACTCTTGCATTTAGTAGTAAGCAAGATTGATAAAAATTGATAGTTTGAGCTCTCTTTTCATCGGTATATAAACTAATTTGTATACCATTAAATAAACAATCAAGATTATCATTATTATCATATCTAAGACAAAGTCACCGAGGCTTTGTCTTTTTTCTGAAATTTTTAAGACGGATCCAATTGTCTCCCTTTGCTTTGCTTCAAATTTTATGTATACAGCAATGACCAAATTCTTCCTTATAATAAAATAAATTTTTAAAACCTTTTCTATTTGTTATAAAAAATCTCCAACTCTTTTATTGATCATCGTTTATCTGAGAAAAGTTGTAGCTGGAATAGACTAGTGATGTATTCGTTCGAAAATAGAAAGACCAGTTAATTTTCCTGCCTTGAAAGGATAGGGGGGGAGGTTCAAATTATCATACCTATTCATGTTTTTTTGAACAATTATAACTTCTGCTTTACTATTTATTAAAAAATGAATTACCTTCATTTAAATTTTAGCATATGAAAAATATCATCCTTTCTCTTTTATGTTTATTTTTTGCAACGGTTGTCAAAAGTCAGACGCACCAGTTGCTCTTTAAGACAGCGTATGGCAATATTAAAGTTGTCTTATATGACTATACACCAGCTCATCGGGATTTAATTTTAAATGCAATCAAGACTCAGGTGTACAAAGACGCTTTATTCAATCGTATTATTTCAGATTTTGTAGTGCAGGGGGGAGAGCATGATATTGATATTGAGAAGCGTGAATCTGCGGATCCGGCCAGAGAAAAACCTCGTCTAGCGGCTGAGTTTGATCCAAGAGCATTTCATAAAGTTGGAGCATTGGGGGCAGGAAGGGATGGAAATGCGGAGAAGGTCTCTTTCCTTAATCAGATCTATTTTGTCGTAGGAAAAAAATAATAGCAAAAGAGCTTGATGATCTGGAAGTGAAGAAAAAAATAAAATATACTCCTGAGCAAAGAGCAACATATTTAAAAATTGGAGGACAGCCCCGTTTAGATCATGATTTTACCGTCTTTGGAGAAATATATGAAGGACTGGATGTCATTCTAAAGATCAGTAAAGTAAAAACAGACAGTCAGGATTACCCAGTACAGCCCGTTCATTTTGAGTTGTCAGAGATTAAGAATTAAACTATTAAATGTTGAAGAAAAGAGAGATACATCTTTTCTTGTTTAACGGCTGTTTATTCAGAGAGTAGAAAGTCCGCATAAAAATCAGGTATATCACTAGCTTTTATTTCATGAGCCACCGCAATAATATCAAATGGAACCTGTATGATTTCGACATGTATTCGGTCTTCATGAAGTTCGACTAAAAGGTAAGTTGCATCTTTGCACATCTTTTTTGATCTTCCTACGGAACCTGTGTTGATTGCCCATTTTTGCCTATATCCTTGATGAAAGGGAGATGCGTATGACCCATAACGACTATGTCAGCTTGTGTTTTAAAGAAGATATCTTCAAAAGTACTGTTGGGTTCTGATGCATAAAGATATGCTTCATTGCTTTCTAGACTTCCATGAATCAATTGAACTTTCCAGTGCTTATGTTTCACCTTAAAGTCCAACTGCATTAAGTAAGGAAGCTGCCCCAAGAATAATTTATTTTCTTGTGTGATAGTTTCCTGACTGTGTTTAATGGCAACTATACGGTTCGCAGTTTCTTCAGCATCATGTTTTTCTAATGGGACGATGGGTAGATCGAATGCTATACGTTCATCGTGATTCCCCATTAAGCAGGGGATTTTTTCATTTTTGATCAGTTCAATCACTTCATTACCCCAGGGAGCAAAGTCCACAAGATCACCTAAGCAATATTTATAATAAATGTTTTTTGATTGAATATCTGCTAGTACTGCATTCAGTGCAGGAAGGTTTCCGTGTATATCACTAAAAATGGCAATCTGAATCATGATCTAATTTTAAAACAAAATTAGATTATTGTCAGGGTTGTGTATGGTGTTTTTTACCGTTTTAATAGTGTTTTTAACTTGGTCTTTAATGTCATCCAATTAAAATCAATATAAAGTGTACAAAATTAAGCTAGATTTTTCTTATCCTACATCAATTAATTTGAGGCTTTCTTCCGCTAACTTTGTGGTATACAAAAGGAAAAGAATATGAAAAATGTAGAAATTATTGCAAAACCGCAAGCAGCTCACTTTGTTGGAGATGGATTTCGAGTACATAATTTAATACCAAGTATTGCTTCCGCTAGTAGGATGAGTCCATTTATTATGCTGGATTATAACTCAACTTACCATTTTCCACCAAGTGAAATTCCAAAAGGAGTGGGAGTACATCCACATCGTGGATTTGAAACCGTAACCATTGCCTATAAAGGTCGTGTAGAGCACGGAGATAGTTCTGGTGGCGGCGGAGTTATTAAAGAAGGTGATGTTCAATGGATGACTGCTGCATCTGGTATATTGCATAAGGAATTTCATGAAACAGAATGGAGTAAAACCGGAGGAGACTTTCAGATGGTACAGTTGTGGTCAATTTACCTGCAAAAGATAAGATGAGTACACCAAAATATCAAGCTATTGCAAATAACGAGCAAACTAAAGTGAAACTTGATCAAGGAGAGATTGAAGTGATTGCAGGAGAGTATCAGGGAAATAAAGGGCCTGCGTCAACTTTTACACCCATGCATGTTATGAATGCAAAATTGGAAGCTGGAGGAAAAGCATCCTTTTCTTTTCCGGCACATTATAATACTGCCATGATTGTCATTGAAGGAAATGTGCTAATAAATGGTAAAGATCATGCTCCTACAGACCATTTTGTTCTGTTTGGCAATGAAGGAGAGGAATTTAATGTTCAGGCGTTAGATCATGCGGTAGTATTGATTATGAGCGGTGAGCCTATTTTAGAGCCTATTGTAAGTCACGGACCATTCGTAATGAATACTAGAGCAGAAATCAATCAGGCATTTGAAGATTTTCAAACAGGTAAGTTCGGATATCTGGCTGATTAAGATAAAAGAGACTTACATCAATATAAAGAGAGCTCCAGAAGTTAAATACTTTTGGGGCTTTTGTTACAAAGTTAATGACCCTATTCTTTAAAATGGCATAGTGCGATTATTTTCTAAAAGGTACTATTGCGAATTTCTTATCTTCAAAATGTAGTTGTAACTGTTATTAGCTTCATCTACATTGATTCTATATTCAAAATGTAGTGCTAGGTCTTTTTGCAGATCTTTAAAAAGAGTCATCATCTTTACTAGTGCTAGCCAATTATTATCAATAGACGTATCCGCATATGTTTGCAATATGCTTTGGTACAATTTCGGATCAAGGTGTTTTTCTGCAAATCTTCCCGATTTACCAAATGCAACCTGAAATTTTT
>NZ_ASZT02000003.1:0-85119 GCF_001006065.1 Sphingobacterium sp. IITKGP-BTPF85 | reverse complement strand
TTTGAAAACAGACACTGCTATTCCAATCTGTTTCAATGGGCCGGTGCGACAGCAGCTTTAAAAATTGCCGAGCAGTACGGTTTTGAAGAAATCAAAATTAAAGCTCAAGAACTACGGGAGCGCGCCAGTGTACATATTGAAAGCTGCTACGATGAAGAGCGTGGCGTGTATACCACGGCAACTAAAAACCCCAATTTAGATGCCTCTACCCTACAGCTGATCATGATGAATTATTTGGATCCGGCCAGTGATAAGGCAAAACGCCACCTCGAAGCTTTGGAAGAAGAGCTGAAAGGAGAAAATGGACTGTTTTACCGTTATCTGCATAAAGACGATTTTGGAAAACCGAAATCAACATTTCTGGTATGTGCCTTCTGGTATGTGGAAGCACTGGCCTGTGTAGGACGTTTGGAAGAAGCGCAAGAGGTATTTAAGCAGTTGATTGGTTACGGCAATCACCTCAAATTATTCAGTGAAGATGTCGATGAACAAGACGGCAGTCAATGGGGCAATTTCCCACAGGCTTACAGTCATGTGGGTCTGGTCAATGCGGCAAACCGCATAGCGGTTAAACTGGATCACCCTGCATTCTTGTAATCTATAATGAAATGATTAGAAAAATGGCATAATAGAAAAAGAGATTTACGCTCAATTTCTATTATGCCATTTTATATTGTAAAACTTATTGCTGTATAAAATTTAAGTTCTTATTTAATGTTCGATTTTATGCGTATCACGCACACTGCTAAACGTCATGGCCAGCATCTTCCAATCTTTCTTTTGCTTTTTGTAAACCTCCGTTACCGTAAACTCCGTTACTGCATCATTTCCACGCACATCAGCTGTTAAGGTAATTCTATTCCAAACAATTGCAACATCATCTACGATCTCGACCGCTACATCATGAATAGCGGCTTTCTTATACCAGATTCGACCGGTTTTTATAATGTCGAGTTCTTCATTCTTCTTCCATGTTCCGCTCATATGAACAAACTTTGACTTATCATCGAATAATGCTGCGAGTTTATCGACATTCTTATCAGCCATCCACTGCCACTTCAATTTCGACAGTTCCTTCACTTCTTCTACTGCATTCATTTTTTGTGCAAAAGACAACTGCACTGTCAAGACAAATAAGAGTAATCCAAAAATAGCTTTTTTCATTTTTTATTGTTTTTATATTAAAACTGATGTTCTTTAAGTTTCATAAATACGATCAATCCTCCAATTAGACGAAAGGCTAATAGAGAATTAACCCTCCGCTTCGTGAGCTAAGTATTGTTTCATAAAAGGTTGGTTATAGTATCGTTTACCAGTATGGTGAAAAAGAGCATTGGCAACAGCACCGAACATCGGCGGAAATACCGGCTCTCCCATACCTGTGGGGTTTTCCTGATTTTGCACAAAATGAACTTCGATATGTTTTGGACACTCACTCATACGAATGATCCGATAAGTATTGAAGTTGCTTTTCTGGGGTACTCCATCTGCGAACAATTGTTCTCCGTATAGTGCATTTCCAATACCGTCAATCACCGCACCTTCCGCCATATTGACGGCTGCATCCTGATTTACCACAATACCACAATCGACGCTTGCAATGGCCTGTACAACATAGGGTTCATTATTCTTAACGCCTATATCGACCAAAGCCGCGGCATAGGTATTATGGCAAAAATAAGCCGCAATGCCTCTCCCTGTACCATCGTTTTTTTTTAGTAAACTGGCTTTCTCCTTCAACAATTGCAGGACACCTGCGTACCGTGATGCATCATAATCATTACGTTGTCCAACAGGACGTTCTTTCGCCCTTTTAAGTAATTCCAGACGAAAATCGATCGGATCTTTTTTCATTTCAACAGCCAGTTCATCCAAAAATGACTGCTCTGCGCTAGCCATAAAATTGGATCTCGGTGCACGAAAAGCTCCGATCGTAATATCGGAATCAACCGCCCAGGATTCGGCAAGGTAATTGTCAACCGCTCCCGCCGGAAATCTATTTTCATGTAGCGGAGATTCCGGTATTCCCCCAGCCTTGACATGAAATCCGATCAACTGGTTATTTTCATCTAAAGCCGCCCGATATGTTGCACTGTAAGTCGGTCTGTAAATACCATAGGTCGCTTCATCTTCACGGGTATACATCAACTTTACAGGAGCATTTAATTTTTGAGATATCACGGCGGCCTCCACCAGATGATGTCCATAAGCCCTGAGTCCAAAACCGCCACCCATCCGGGCGAGTTTAATCTTTATCTTTTCTTTAGGCAACCCTAATCGGGCCACCAAAGTTGTTGTGATGACCTCCGGTGCCTGGATAGGCGCATATAATTCCGCTTGATCTGCCGTTACATGAGCAAAACAGGAAACGGGCTCCATGGTATTGTGAACCAAAAATGGTGCTGTATACGTTCGCTCAATGATGCGGGCAGCATTTTTAAATGCAGCATCCGGATCTCCATCCTTACGTTTAACTTCCCCTGGAATCTTTGCATATCGATCCATATCTGCATAATGACCAGCTGTACTCTCCAGTTGAAGTGTGTCTTTATTCTTCCTTTTTGAGGCCGTTTGCAGTTCCAATTGCAGTTTTTTCTTTGCCTGCATCACTTCCCAGGTAGAAGTACCCACAACTACAGCTAAGCTGCCGAAACTCATCGTATCAAAATAATTGCGCGTATAGTCCTTTGCTAGCGGTTCAATCAGAAAAACATCCTTTATCCCCGGCATTTGACGTACTGCAGTATCATCAAACGCTGTGATCTCCTGCCCAAAGGCTGGTGGATGTACAATCATAGCAATCAGCATACCCTCCTGCTTATAGTCGCTGGTAAATAAAGGTTTACCCGTTACAATATTATCCAGTTCTACATTTTGCTTTGACGAACCTATTATATTAAAATCAGCCACGTCTTTTAACTTCACATCTTTTGGTACCGGTATTCGGGCTGCCTGAGAGGCAATTTCACCGTAAGTTATTTTTTGATCACTTTTTTTGTGGAAAATGACACCCGCTTCTGTATGCATTTCGCTTAGCGGTACAGCCCATTTTTCAGAAGCTGCTATTAAGAGCATCTGCCGCGCCGTAGCTCCTGCTGTGCGTAACACGGGCCAAGCCTGCCGAACGGACTGACTACCGCCAGTGAACTGACGTCCATATCTTTCTGGAAAAAAATCAGCCTGCTCCACCGTTACTTTCTCCCAGGCTACATCCAGTTCCTCTGCGAGGATCATCGGAAGAGATGTCTTTACATTCTGTCCAAATTCAGGATTGGGATTAAATAACAGGATATCGCCATTAGGGTAAATTTTAATATAGCTGTTTAATTCAATTAATGTATCAGCTGCTGGTCTCGGCTCACTTGCCATCGCTCCAGCACCCGGCCAGTTGAAATGTAAAATCATTCCGCCACCGGCTAAAAGCGCGGCTTTTAAAAAAGATCTTCTGCCTAGCGTCGTTTTATCTGTTGTCATCGCTTATTTCTTTGATTTTTTGAAAAAATAATTACTTCGTGGGAGCATAAGCACCTGTTGTCAACCAGGTAATCCAAGCTTCTTTAAAAGCAGCATGACTAATCGGAGGCAGTGTCCTTCCTTCTCCGGGCTCCCAGCCCCATTTTACCAATCCATCATCCGCATGCGCTATCAATGCTTTTAGATCTTTATTTCCATTTTGTTTTCGGTCTACCAACTGCTTAGCCAATTCATATGCACTTTTTCCTTCAAAGACCATTTTCATATCCTCAGGTGGAAGATGCCAATTCGGACTTCCTGGCGGAGTTTTCAATCCTGCTGTATTTTCATCCTGATGGCAGTTATTACATTTCATGGTCAGCATTCCTTTTCCTTCAGGCCCACGTTTCGGAAACATCGCATGCAACTTGCGCTCATCACCCTGAAGCGGAATATCACCGCTTGGATGGCAATTCACACATCGAGGACTCTGTAGCACAGCATATACTTTTTTAAACGCTTCAACAGACTGTATGCTATCTTTCTTGACCCTGGTATCCCGTTCTAATGTATTTTCAGATCGCGAATCACTTGTAAAAGCAGAAACCAGAACCGTTAAAAACAGACCGATGACACCCAAAGTCAATGTAAGCTTGTAAGTCCCCTTGCTTTTTATATTATTTAATATTTTCATGAGCTATTTTTTAGCAGATTACACATCTATACATAACCATTTATTTCTTTTGCAATGATGCAGCATGATGTATGGCCTGACGAATTCGAGAATAAGTTCCGCAACGGCAGATGTTTCCGGTCATGGCATCATCAATATCCTGATCTGTTGGATTCGGCAGTTCACGTAATAAAACAGCTGCGACATAATTTGACCGGCATGACAGTACCCGCATTGGGGCACATCCACATCTTTCCAGGCAACTTGCAATGGATGGTCACCTTTTTCAGAAAGACCCTCAATCGTGATCACCTCTTTGCCAACTGCACGTTTCATCTTTGTGACACATGATCTTACCGCTTCACCGTCCATATGGACCACACAAGCACCGCATTGTGCTACTCCACAGCCATATTTTGTTCCAGTCAAACCGACGACATCACGTAAAAACCACAGCAGTGGCATCTCTTTATCAATAACGACCTCGTATTCCTTTTTGTTAATGCGAATGGTTTCCATAATTGTGTATGTTAGTTGTTATATAACAGTCTGTATTCATCATTTGTTTATTTTGGGCTTATCCTCTTTCTTTCAGATGCTTTGGCTATCCACTTTCAAAAGCCATCACATCATGATCTTAGTCTTAAAAATATGTAATTTTCACCTATGCAATGACGAATGCAGAACAAAACAGTAATATTGGTAGAAGAATCCGTAAAATGGGTTGTTAATCGCGTGCAGAATAGTGATTTTTGAATCCGTCCTCTCAATTTAATTCACTACATTTATGACTATGCAGTCATCAATCGTATACCTCGACTATAACGCCACTACACCCGTTGATGATCGGGTACTAGACCGGATGTTGCCCTTTTTTAAGCAACAGTACGCCAATCCCAGCAGTCCCCATCTTTTTGCATTGCAGGCTCAGGAAGAGATTGATTTTGCTCAGCAAGATCTTGCCCATTTAATTAACTGCCGTACAAGCGAACTAACCTTTACTTCAGGAGCGACAGAAGCGATCAATATGGCGATAAAGGGGCTCACCTATGGTCACCGCAAACATATCATTTGTGCATCCACAGAACACAATGCAGTACTTGAATGTTGTCGTTACATGGAAACTAAGGGATATGCTGTCACTTATCTGCCTGTAGATAAAGATGGCATCATCGATTTAAAAACGCTGGAGAATAGCATAACAACAGATACGGCGCTAGTTTGTGTCATGCTTGTGAACAATGAGACAGGTGTTATGCAAGATATACCATCAATTGCCACCCTAACCCATCAGGCGGGAGCATGGTTCCTGTGCGATGCGACACAGGCTGTTGGCAAGATTCCGATTGATGTAAAGCAGATGCAAATCGATTTTATGCCGATTTCAGCACATAAGTTTTACGGTCCTAAAGGTATTGGCGCGTTATATACCAATCCTGCTATTGGTTCACTGGAACCCTTGCTGCATGGAGGTCGGCAACAGCAAGGTATGCGAAGTGGCACCCTCAACGTTCCGGGTATTATAGGAATTGGAACTGCCGCAGCTATCGCAAAACAGGAAATGACAAATCAAAATAAGTTAATTTTAACGTTACGCGATACACTGGAAAAATCCATCTTAGAAATCGATGAAACTTTTGTCAACGGCCACCTGCACAAACGTATCTTCAATACAACAAATATCAGCTTACGCGGTCTACACTCCCAAGAAATGATACTTGCACTGGGCAACATTGCTGTTTCCAGCGGCTCGGCATGTTCATCCGTAACACACAGACCTTCTCCGATATTGCAAGCTATGGGACTGAAGGACGAAGATAATCTCAGTGCGATCCGGTTTAGTTTAGGTCGGTTTACAACTGAACATGACATCGATTACACCCTGGACAGAATCAAGAAAGTTGTGACCAAACTTCGTGGATAGCTAAAAAGCTATCCGTGTCCCTGATTATCCTGAATAGGAAAAACATGCAGTATCTGTGGAAATAAAGCTTTCACACTTTCTTTCACCCCATTTGTTGACCCTGGCAAGGTCAAGACCAGCATTCGGTCTGCAAAACCTGCGACTGCTCTGGAAAGCATAGCCGTTTTTACAAATTGCTGTCCATACTGTCTTGCGATTTCCATTACACCCGGCAATTTCTTGGTTAAATAAGGCTCTACAGCCTCTGGCGTAACATCCCGATCAGACACTCCAGTCCCACCCGTATAGATCAGCATATCGACCCCTAATTCCCTGGAAACCGTCAATTGATGTTGAATAGCATCAATTTCATCTGGCACAACCTCAAATCGTACGACGTCTATACCATAATCTTCCAGTAACTCTTCCAATACAAATCCCGAACGGTCTTGTTTTTCACCTGAATAGACCGAATCACTGCAAACAACAACTGCTGCCTTGATCTTCCTGTTTTCTAACAGATGCGCATGGTCACTTTTTCCGCCCGACTTGTGCAATAAACGAATCGAGCCGATTTCAACATGTTTATCGATCGGTTTTAACATATCGTACAGCACCAGTGCGGCGACAGAAGCACCATGCATCGCTTCGACTTCTACACCGGTTTTATAGATCGTGTGCACAGTTACCGAAATCTTAATTGTAAGTTCTTCAATCTCAAAATCTATTGCCGCATATTCAATCGGCAACGGATGGCAGTCCGGGATGATATCGCTTGTTTTTTTATGGCAAGCAACGTCGCCGCACGGGCAAACTCATAAACATTACCCTTTGGAACCTGACCATTTTTGATAGCATCTACCGTTCGGCCATGTGAAGTAACCACAGATGCTGTTGCTACCGCTTTACGCAAAGTAGCGGTTTTATGTGTAATATCGACCATCTTAATTATTTTTTTCCACTGATGTGTATCGTCCTCAAATAGCTCTTTTCCCCAGATCGGAAGTTCTTTCTTGATGTGCTCCACAAGCTCATGACAAGCCTGTTGCGCATCTGCACGGTGTTTAGAAGATACAAATACAAAAAGGCACAGCTGTCCAGTAGACACCGTCCCTAGACTATGGTACACATGCATACAGATAAGCTTATACTTGGCAAACATTGCCTCTCTGATGGTATCCATTTTTTCTAACGCCATCTGTTCGTAAGCTGTATATTCGATTGCGGCTACGGATCTACCGTCTACCACATCGGCCCTGATCTGTCCCAAGAATAACTCGTGGGCACCGATAGCTGTTTTACTGCTATGTGCTGCAATACTCTTCGCGATCTGATCTGGCGAAATGGCTCCCTGCACAAATATATTTTTCATTTATTCTGCTTTATTAGTACTTAAATATGAAATAATGCCACCTGCCAGGTGACTTACCCTCTTTGCGGGACCGAAATGCGCTTTCAGCTTTCCCGCGGCATGTAAACTGCGTTTTCCGCTTTGACACACCACAATAATATGTGTGGTCTTTAATTCATCCAAACGGTCAAACAGTGCAGACAAAGGGATCTCCTGTGTCGCGATCGGAAATGGAGGTTCCTCATAGGATTCCCGGATATCAACCAGACTGACGTTTTTATCCTGCAGATAGAATTCAATTTCATACGGATAGATCAAGCTGATATCCTGTTCCAAGTGTCGGTCCTGCTCAGTGGCCTCCCTCTTTTCTGTAGCATAAACTTTAGCCCTTTCAGAATTCGGAGTGATCGATAAGATCATGGACTGATAGGTCAAAACATTAAAGTCATTAACTTATTGACCAAGGGCTCTCCAATACCCGTTATTAACTTCATCACTTCAGTGGCTTGCATCAATCCGATGATCCCTGGCAAAACACCTAATACACCATTTTCTGAGCAGTTTGGAGCCTCTTCAGCACTCGGGACTTGTGGAAATAGATCGCGGTAATGACAGACAGTTCCATCATCATCAGCGACATTAAAGATTGCTATCTGCCCTTCGTATTGATAGATCGCCGCAAAAACAAGCGGTTTTTCTAAGCGCGTACAACAATCGTTTATAATATAACGTACCGCAAAATTATCCGTACAGTCAACAACGATATCATACTGTGAAACAATAGCATTAGCATTGCTATCATCAAGCAAAACAGGATGTCCAACGATTGTGATAGACGGATTATTTTCGCTTAGCTTCCGCACAGCAACTGCGCACTTTAACTGCCCAAGATCTGCGGTGCTATATAGGGTCTGGCGTTGCAGATTACTCAGTTCTATCGTATCAAAATCAACGATACCGATACGCCCTACACCTGCCGCAGTCAGATACTGCAGTACCGGACAGCCTAACCCTCCAGCTCCGACAACAAGTACCTGAGCCGCGGTAAGCTTTTCCTGCGCCTCATAACCAAAACCTGGTAAACTGTAATGCCGCTCATATCGTGGATCCCAATGCATACTACCCTCCCGAAAATGGTGGCAGAAGGGCTACCGTATCTGATTCCTGTAACAGAACCACCTCTTTTGTAATCTTTCCATTCACTGCAAGCGCCATTTTACGGTTCTCGAGTAAAGGAAACTGCTGGATCAAACTTGTTAACAAATTTTCCGTATCCACTGCTTCCATAAAGAACTCTTTCTCTATAATTTCTACAAGCGGTCCAAATGCAAGTACTTTAATCTTATTCATCTCTTATTCAAATTAAGCATTCTTTTTATCTAATGAGACATCCCATAGGGATCATGCTCGTCAAAAGTCAAGACACATCTATCCAATTCTGATCACTATTGCTTTCTTACCGCGCAGCTATGCCGAAGTAAAGAGCAATTTATAGGCGGCAACGAGTAACACTGTTGCCAGTACATATTTTAAAACATCCTGATTAAACTTTTTAGAACCTAAATAAGCACCCAAAAGCCCACCACTGAATGCTACCACAATATATAAAATCATATTGGAAGTCAACGTAATACCCTGCGTCAACATTCCTCCCAGTCCAGCCAAAGAATTGACAAAAATAAATGCGGCACTGATTGCCGCCGTTTGCTTTTGGTTGGTCCATAGCAACAAGATCAAAATAGGTGAAAGGATTATGCCTCCACCTATACCGATCATTCCGGACAGAAGCCCTATGAAAGCACCCAACAATATCGAAATCCATTTTACTGGAGGTACCAGACGATCGTCTTCCACATTCTTAAAAAAGAAAAATCGAACGATCGGCAGCAACAGTAAAATTCCTAATATTTTTTTATAAAGATGATCATCGATCGATAACATACCGCCCAGAAAAGCAAAAGGTATAGATGCCAGCGCTATGGGTATAAAAATCTCTTTCTTAAAATGATTTCCGCGGTAATACTGAATAAAGGCAGTCAAGGAAACAAATAAATTTAAAAACAGCGCTGTAGGTTTCATTTCTTGCGGCGCCACGCCATAAAGAGCCATTAAAGCCAGGTAACCGCTCGCTCCGCCATGCCCAACAGAGGCATATAAAAAAGCAACAATAAATAAAATAATAAAAAAAATTTCGGTATCCATAGATTTTTAAGGCAATACGATTACTTGGACTTCTTCACCTGCCACAATACCAGTAGATTCTTCCGGTATCACGAGCAGGCAATTGGCCTGGGCATAAGATTGTAGACGATAAGATTCCTGCGCATGCAGGGGCAATACCTTACCGTCCATTAAATGAGCTTTTATAAAATGTGTTAATCCACTGTTTTTTGGATAATCAACGGTAGTCACGGCTTTGCTGTAGCAAACGGAATCAGCTCGTTGCATCATCCGGTCAATAGCCGGTAAAACATACAGGTAGAAACAGGTTAGCGCTGAAGAAGGATTTCCTGGCAATCCGAAAACCACTGTTTCATCCTTAGTTCCAAAAAACAATGGTTTTCCTGGTTTCTGTTTCACTTTATGAAAATGAGGCCGCACCGACTGCGCCAGAGCACTTTGCACCACAAAATCATAATCACCCACACTCACGCCTCCCACCAGCAGCACCAGATCCGAAGCTAACAATGCCTGTCCCAAGATCTTTTCCAATGCGGCAGGATCATCTGTAGCGTGAAAAACCTGAACCGTTTCGATGCCTGCTTTTTGAAGTGCAGCACGTAGTTGAATCGAGTTTGAGTCGTATACCTGTCCAAAAGAAAGTGGCTGACCCACTTCCTGCAGTTCATCACCTGTCACAATGATGGCTACTTTTGGCGGTTCAAAAATCAGAAGCTTCTCACAGCCGATACCTGCTAAAAAACCCAGTGCAGCAGGCGTCAATACAGTTCCCTGTGCAAGGGCCAATGTGCCTTTTGTGGCTTCGCTACCTTTTTCACGGACATGCATGCCAAGAGTTAATTGCTCATCAGCAACCGTGATCCAATCTCCTTCGCGATATACCCGTTCCTGCATGACCACGGTATCTACCGCCGTTGGTATGGGTGCACCCGTAAAGACGCGCATCGCCTGTCCGGACAATAGCGTTACATCCGACTGTTTTCCAGCACGCATTTCGCCCACAATTTCCAATCGGTTATTGTGGTCCTCAAATTTCAACGCATAGCCATCCATCGAAGACTGCCTAAAACCAGGAATATCATATTTTGATATAATCTGCTCTGCAACAGTATATCCTAAAGACTCAGATAAAGTTTTTATTCCAGTGCGAACAAAATGGGCATGTTTTTTAATGATCGCTTTTGCTTCCGATACTGAAACCATTTCCTGTATTAAATATCTTAAATCAGCAGGTTCATCAATGTCGACTGATCCCTTATCAAAAGCAACTGCAACAACATCATCAGGATATGCGGCTATGATTTTTTAGCACCCTGATCTCCCTGCAACTGCTGTAATAATGGAAAATAAAAGTTACTGAACAGCACCGGCACGCCCAAGGTATCCGCATAGGCCGATGCAATAATCCCTTTCTGACTTTCCAACTGATTTTCATGCAATTGCATAAAATGATGAGCCTCAAGAAAGGGCTGATCACATACTGAAAAGATGCACCGAGTTAACAATGGATGATCGTTTAATAACGTCTCCATTCCTTTACGGATAGACGAGGCCATTCCTGTAGACCAATCATCATTGTAACAGATCTTTAGATCATGGTCAACAAGTGTTCCTGCAACGGCCTCGGCATCAGCGCCCACCACTACGATCACACAAGCAGGGTCACTCGACAGCGCCTGTTCTACAGCATGTTGAACTAATGGCTTATGCTGATAATCCAGAAGTTGTTTTGCAGTCCCTAAGCGTGAGGAACTACCCGCTGCTAATATTATTATACCTGTATCCTGCATTATCCTCCAATAGTTATCATACTTCTATTTTGTAATTTATCCGCATCTATTTGCGTAAAATCAGTGGCTAATTGGCCCCCTAGAGCAAAAGCCTTTGCCTCGATATTCGCTTGTATCAACGGTAATATTGGCTGTCCCTGCCGATAGGCGGTAAGTAAGTCTGTTTCATGAGTAGAAAAGAGACAATTTTTCAATTTACCATCTGCCGTTAAACGGATCCGGTTGCAGCCTGCACAAAAAGGTTCGCTCATGGTACTGATGACGGCGAATGATCCACGGTGACTTGCGATATGAAAATGTTTTGCTGTATCGTGTATACTCCCCACCTGTTCGTGGATGGTATAACTTTTTGGATCACATCTTTTATTTCCCGCAAAGTAAACACCTGATTATTGGTCCATTTATTACCAGAAAAAGGCATAAATTCAATAAAACGTACCTCTAATGGCCATTTTCGGTAAGCGCGACAAAATCAATAATTTCATTATCGTTCAACCCTTTCATTACCACTACATTCAATTTACAGGTTATTCCGGATTCCAGCAACAGACCAATATTTGACCAAACACGGTCAAAAAGATTTCTGCCTGTTATCTTATGGAATTTTTCGGTATTTAAGGTATCTAGACTGATGTTGATACTGCTAAAATTGGCCGCTTTGATTACAGGCAGTAAAGCATCTACCCTAACCCCATTGGTGGTACAGGTCAGTTCCACCGGTAAGGTGGCCAGTCCTGCCAAAATCACAGCTGCATCTTTCCGTACAAATGGTTCCCCACCTGTTAAGCGTATTTTTGTAATCCCCTGCGATACAAAAGTTTTAGCGATCGATAAAATTTCATCGGGTTGCATCAGTTTGGCATGCGCGGCGAAAGCATACTCCTCTTCTGGCATACAGTAAAAGCAGCGCAGATTACAATTGTCCGTAAGCGATATACGGAGATAAGTATGTTGACGGCCAAATTTATCGAATAGCATAATAATGATTAAAGGATTGGAATATTCTCGTGCATCTTAGCTGCGAGGTCACGAAGAGATGCAGCAGATCGGCTGTGGAAAAAAGATTTTACCTCCGCAATAATCGAGAGTGCAATCTCCGCCGAAGTTTCAGCTCCGATATCAAGACCGACAGGGCCATGCATTTTTGCCAGCTGAGCTTCTTCTATGATGCAACCATCTTCTTGTAATGTGTTAAGCAAACGTTGAAACCTTTTTTTAGGTCCTAATAAGCCAATATAAGAAACAGATGTCTGTAGTAAATGCTTGAGAACATCTTTGTCATAATTAAAATTGTGCGACATTAAAACCACTGCGGTATAGGCATCGATATCGATCTGATGCAGAAACTCACTGGCAGCTGCAGTGATCACTTGTTTGCTGCAGGAAACGATCAACTGCTGTGTGACTGGCCCTACCATCAACAATGCTTACTTCCCAGCCAAGCATAGCCGCCATCGCAGCTACCGGTTGTGCATCATTTCCTGCCCCCACAATGACCATATGAATTGGCGGAATATGGTATTCCAATAATAGCTCATAATCCACATTTTTATATTCTAAAACCGTTCGCATCGTTGCCTTACTTCTGCATACCTGCTCCATATAAGCAAGCATATCTTCACCTGCAATAAGCGGATTGGCTCTTAAAACGGTTTGATTTTCCAATCGTATACCACATGTACCGGGCTGCTCAGCATAGCGATCCAATGAGCAGATCGTGACCACAAGTGCTGGTACCCGTTTATTGGTTGTTTTTTTTAATAAGGCAATCGGATTTTGAGGATCGCTCGGGTCAATATATTCAAATAGTAGATGTACAATACCATTACAGCCCAATTGTATACCGAGGGTTGCATCGGCTTCATTTGTGGTATCATAAGTTACCAATTTATTAGTTTGCTGCTGGAGCGCTAGCATCGCCCTGCGAAGCGCATCACCTTCCAAACATCCCCCACTGATCGCTCCGGTCATCTCTCCATATTCGGATACCAGCATGCGTGCACCTGGCATCCGGTAGGATGAACCCTCTACCTTAACCACTGTGGCCAGCACAGTTTTATAACCCTGCGCTTCAGCGGTATCGTATGCGGCAATTATGGTTTTTAATTCACTCATCAAACAATTTTCAAATTAAAACAATTATATAAAAACTTATAATACAACAGAATAAATAAACTAAACTAATGTTTTTGATTAACTTAATATTTTATCAGGAGTAATGGGTAAACTGCGTAATCTTTTGCCCGTGGCATTGTAAATCGCATTCGCAATTGCAGCGGCAGTACCGATAATTCCCACCTCACCTAAACCTTTTGCCCCTGTCGGATTGATGTTGGGATCGGCTTTACCGATAAAACTGACATCAATTATCGGTGCATCGGCATTAACAGGAAAATGATACCCTGCCAGATCATCAGCAATAGCTCCACCGATCCGCGTATCCAGCAGGCGCTCTTCCATAAGTGCCATTCCGATGCCGCCGACAGCTGCACCTGACATCTGGTTGGCCGCCGCTTTTTCATTTACAATTTTACCTCCATCGGCCACACAGACCATTTTTGTCACCATGACCTTTCCCGTTTTCACATTGACCCTTACTTGACAAAAATGAGCAGCAGACGAGCAAAAAGCATATTTCTTACGCTCTTCACCGGGACCTGAGGTTGCTTCTACCACTAATTCATCTAAGTTATTTTGCTTCCACAAGGTATCCAAAGGAATAGTTGCAGTTGTATCATTTTTCAAAGACAAACCAGTTTCAGACAGCACTAAGACATCTTCCTGTACATCCTTGAACCTTTGGTCTTGTTTAGCGGCATAGGCTAACAGCTTTTCTTTCAGCAGACGGACTGCTTCCACAACAGCCCCGCTTACAGAAGACATTCCAGTACTTCCACCTTGGCTGGGCGCTGGAGGGAGATTTGAATGACCAAGTTCGATTGTTATTTTATTTTTCGGAATCCCGGTTATCTCATGGGCAATATTTTTCATACCCGTCCCTGTTCCTGTACCGATATCGGTCATTGCAGTCTGAATGATCAGACTTCCATCTTTTTTCATTTTTATGGCGGCACTCGTTTTATTTCTTCCGGCATTCCACATTCCCACAGACATCCCGTAGCCAATATGCCAGTCGCCATCCTGCATGCTATTAGGTTGTGGATTCCGCTTTTCCCAACCGATACGCTGGGCACCTAAGTTCATACAATCTACTAAATAATTTGATGACCAGGGTAATTTAGAATCCGGATGATGCGTTACAGCAATATTTTTTGCTCGGATCGCTACGGGATCCATATTCAATTTATAGCTCAATTCATCGATGGCACATTCAACTGCAAAATCTCCCGTACAATCACCGGGACCACGCATCCAGGTCGCTGCATTGATATTTAACGGCACTAGTGCATCCTCAGTCTTAAGATGTTCAAAATCATAAATCAGACGCGTTATCCGTGTGATCTGATCTGAAAACCGTTCATATAACGATGTTTCATTACGGGCCTGATGATGGATACCCATAAATTTCCCCTGATCATCTGCTCCAAGCTTAATTTTCTGCCAGGAAGCAGGACGATAACCGGTACCGATAAACATCTGCGGTCTTGTCAGCATTAATTTCACGGGACGTCCCACCTGTTTGGCTGCCATAACGGTAGCCAGTACATGTGGCCACACCCGAAGACCAGATCCAAAACCACCGCCGACAAATTCGCTCATGACCTCCACTTGTTCCTTTTTCAGATTAAATAAAGGTGCGATCACCTGTTGTACATTATTCACTCCCTGTGTCTTGTCGTAAAGTTTGAGATGATCGGTACCAGTCCATGCAGCGATCGTGGCATGCATTTCCATGGGGTGATGTACCTCCGTTTTAATTTCATATTCGGCCTCCACCACATGAGGTGCATCTTGCCAGCTCTCGAGATTTCCGCGTTCTTTACCCGCTTCGTGCAGTGGGATCTGTGCGTAGGTAGAGTCAAAATCAACATTAAATTTTGTCTTTTCATACTGCACCTCTACCAGCGATGCCGCATAAGTGGCATCCTCAAGTGTCTCCGCCATAACCAATACAACCGGCTGTCCCTTAAAATAAATGGTGTCTGTATGAAATACAGGAAGACCAAAACGCGATTCTTTCATCAACGCCTCCGTCGCAAACCCAGGAACTGCAGGTTTTTCCAGATGGGATACAAAACCAAGTACAGATTTTACTTGTTTCGCTTTGGACAGATCAATATTTTTAATTTTGCCACTGGGAACCGTGCTTCCCACTAAAACAGCATAGCACATCTTATCCACCGCATATTCGGCTGCAAATTTTCCTTTCCCGGTCACTTTATCCCGTGCTTCGACGCGCCCTTCAGGTATGGTTATATTTTGTTGATTCAAGTCTTTCATTTTACATTATTTTGTAAAAACCCATTCATTTTTATTAAAAAACGTTATTCCTTGCTACAGATTAAGCCAGCAGGCATTGTGCCAGTGCAGATTCCACAGCACCTTTCAGCATGCCTACTTTAAAACCATTTTGTGCCAAGGGATGCGCATCCGCGACAATCATGGCGGCGGCCTCACTAAATACAGCAGCAGTGGCATTTTTACCGATCAAGAACTCTTCAGCTTCCAGCCAGCGCCAAGGCTTATGTGCTACACCACCAGAGGCTAGCCGAGCTTCAACGATACGGTCACCGTCCAAGTGCAGTGCAGCGGCTACCGAAACCAGAGCAAAGGCATAAGAAGCCCGGTCTCTGATCTTAAGATAAGCACAATGTTTCGCAAATGGATTTTCTGAAATTTTAATAAATGAAATTAAAGCATGATCCGGTAAATTATTGTCCAGATGAGGATCATTTCCCGGAAGACGATGAAACTCCTGAAACGGAATAACAGTCTCTTTTTGATCTTTTTTGATCACGTGTACTTCAGCATCCAATGCAACAAATGCGACACAGAGATCAGATGGATGTACAGCAACACAATCTTTACTATAACCAATTATGGCGCTCATCCTATTTTCTCCAGCATATGCACTGCATCCGGTACCCGGTTCACGCTTATTGCAGTGGGTCGTGGTATCGTAGAAATATGGACAACGGGTACGTTGCAAGATATTACCTCCTGTAGAAGCCATATTTCGGATCTGCGGAGAAGCTCCAGCCAAAACAGCTTTTGCAAGCAACGGAAAATCCTTTAATACCTTCGCGTCGGTCGCAATTTCAGTATTGCGAACCATAGCACCGATATGAATATTTTTGTCATGTGTATCTATTGTACGAATAAGCGCATCATTAATGTCTACAACAGTATCCGGAAGATGCACGTTCTTTTTCATCAAATCGACCAGATTTGTTCCGCCCGCGATATACTGCACATGATCTTTTTTATGAGAAAGTGCAGTTTTGGTATTGGTTACTCTTATAAATTCGAAAGGTTTCATGATTGCGCTACTTTTTGAATAGATTGAACAATACCGTTATAAGCTCCACAGCGGCAAAGATTGCCACTCATAAATTCTTTAATTTCCTCAACGGAATGCGTGTGACCCTCTTTTACACAGGCAATAGCGACATAATTTGCCCGGGTGTACAATAGCCACATTGAAAACCATCACATGCAATAAAAGCCTCCTGCATCGGATGCAGTTGCTCACCATCGGCAATTCCTTCAATCGTGGTTACCTCTTTTCCGACCGCAGAGGCAGAAAGAGTCAGGCAGCTTAAAACCCTTACGCCATCCACATGGACCGTGCAGGCGCCACATTGACCGTGATCACAGCCCTTCTTTGTACCGGTAAGGCCAAGGTTTTCACGCAAAAGATCCAGCAAGGTAGTTCTTGTATCCGAATCAAGCGTGTAAGCCTTTTTATTAATCTGTAACGTCAAAGGAACTGTGCGCTTGGCAGGAACAATAAATTGTTTCACCTGTAGGTAGGCCGCTTTTAAAGAAGCCGGAAGGGTCGCCAGTAAAGTAAGGGCGCCAGTGGTCTTTAAAAAAATCTTCTGCTGAAATTACTGTTTTTCTTCATAATTGGAATATTTTTTTGTCCTTACCATTGAACAGTAAAGACAAATTAAGTAGCCAAAGCATAACTTTAGAACAAATTAAAGCAGTTAAAAGTTTTCATATGCCTATATTAAACGGCGACCGTTACACATAACTAAAAAATATTGTTCTACCTATTTCAAATTTCATGAATAACCCGCAATTAATAGGTACATATATTACTGTTTCTGCTACCAATATTACTGATCCTAAGCTGAGGACTTTTTTAAGATCTCATGTAATAATAATACTAAGTGGCTAGGTTAATTCTTTTAGCGAACTTTCTTTTTTTTACGAGGATCATTTTCTGGTTTTATTTTCCGCTCCAAGTTCGCTAAACGTTTACGCCAGCGCATTATCTGCGGTTCTTCGAAAATAGGAAAACCATTGTCATCAACTAGACCCAATGCTTTAGCTAAATTGTGACTAAGAGCTGCAGATGTACTATTTTCACTTTTCCAAGCTAAAAGATCCTGCTGCACATCCTTCTCATAAGCTTGAAGTGCCTTTTTTATAATTGCGATTTCCATCTTATATTTTTTTGGCGATGGTATAAAATCATGAGTCTATTATATGCCTGCACATGTAATGGATCTTTTCCAATTATTGCCCTATAGCTTTTTATAGCGCCATTAGAATCACGATCTATTTCTTGCTGTTTACCTATTTTCATGAGCTCATTAAGAGAAATACGAATAGCTTTCATACTATTGCTCTTTTAAACATATCCAGACCGGTGCATGGTCGCTTGTTTTCTCCCAGCTTCTTACATGCCGGTCGATTCCGCCTTCTAAAAGTCTATCTTCCAATAAGGGGCTAAGTAAAATATGATCCAAACGGAGACCGGCATTTCGGCTGTAAGCATGCCGTAGATAGTCCCAGAAGGTATATACCTTCTGATCCGGAAATAATTTCCGGATAGTATCCAGCCATCCTTGAGCTATAAGATCCTCAAATGCCTTCCTAACTTCAATTCTGAACAAAGCATTATCGGTGTATTTTTCCGGTTTGTATGTATCCATCTCCGTCGGAATGATATTAAAATCTCCAATAAGGATGACGGGAATCTCCATTGCTAACAAGGCCTTAGTTCGCTTGGTCAGCCGTTTTATCCAGTTGATTTTATAGTCGAACTTTGGTCCTGGATAGGGATTCCCATTAGGCAGGTACAAGCAGCAGATCACGAGCTGATTGACAATAACCTCTAGGTATCGGCTATGGGTATCGTCTTTATCTCCAGGCAATACGCGTGAGACTTCTGTGATATCGTATTTAGAAAGCACTGCAACACCGTTCCAGCTTTTTTCACCATGCCATACTGCCTTGTAACCAGCGTCGGTAATAGCCTGTATAGGAAAACGCTCCTGTGGAGCCTTTAATTCCTGCAGACAAACGACATCAGGAGATTCCTCCTTTAACCATCGAAGCAATACAGGTAGACGGCCATTAATACCATTGATATTATAGGTTGCTATTTTAATCATTACTTAACATATTTGATTATGATCACTTCGCATTAAAACAAACACCGTTCACCAAAGTTTGGCCGACATCGGTATTGAAATAAAAAGATTATTATCCCTGATAGAGAACAAAAGCGGACGATCTAGTGTACTCTTTAATATCAAGGCTTTAAAGGAGCCTACATCAGATGAATGCTAATATTTGCTACAGAGTCGAGATCCGATGCAGGTATGGTAATAACAGTTATTATTTCACCACTTAAAACGAAAATCATGGCAAAAGTACTGATAAATAACATGATACAGCAATTGAAAAATATCGAAAGTGCTGATCTATGGATCGATGAAAACTTCGACAAAAAGCTTACTGAAGTAAATGAAATGACAGCTTTCGAGCGTCCGCTACCGGATATGCACAGCATAGCAGAATTGATATCGCATTTGATCGAATGGCGCAAAGAAGTACTCAGCCGTTTAAATGCAAATCCCCGTGGACTTGAAATGACCGATTCGGCAAATTGGCGAACCAATTCGGAGCTCGCCAAAAAAGGATGGGATAACCTGCTAAAAGAATTTTATACATCACAGCAAAGCGTCATCTATTTCTTAGAGGGGAATGATGACGAATTTCTAGCTGCACCGTACCCCTATGCAGGTCCTGCATTTCCGCACGATCATAAGTATTTGGTAACAGGTCTTATCCATCATGACCTCTACCATCTCGGGCAGATGGGCATAACGATTAAATTCTTAAAAATGCGCGAAATCAATCAGATGGCGTAACAAAGATTATGTAGCACTAAATTGAGCAATTTAGCATTTAACTGATGTTCAAGTTATGAACTAAAAGCCTTTTAGATTGTCTATTAGATAAAGATTAAGCGGATATACTATGGAAAATTTATTGCAGGAACAGGCCTATCTGTTAAATAATTTAGTAGAGGCCAATAATGACCGAATTGCGGGTTATACCAAATATATTGAACTGTTACCAAAAGATACGCACAACGATATTGATAAGTACCTTAGGCAATACCGGGATCAGTCTGAACAATTTATTACAGACCTCAAACCCTTCGTTTATGAGGCAAGCGAATTTCCACAGCTAAGCACAACTATATCGAGCAAATTACGCAACATGTGGCTGGATCTGAAGAATAGTTTTGTTGAGAATACGATCCAGAGCATCTTAAATGACTGCGAAAAAAGAGAAGACATCTACAAGCGTGTGTATCATCACACTTTAGAAGAAAAAGAAGTGCTGACATTAGAAGCAGAACATCTCATTCGGCATCAGGCGATACTGCAGCTTCAGGCTCATGATCATATTAAAAGCCTGCGGGACAAAAATTTAGCGGATTGTCCGTAATTACGGCATTGATTCTTTAAGATGATTTGGAAAGGTGGCCATGCACAAAAAAAAGCAAGCACCAACCGATGCTTGCTTTTATAGCTATTTTTTCAATACGTGAATTGATCTTCCTAGCTCCGTATCCTAGGAACTGCTATCCTGATCTTCGAACTCCTATTCCCACCATTACAGTATAAAAAATGTCTTTGGCTTCAAGGGCTCAGGAATATGTTCTTCTCCAAGCAATTGTTTGATATTGATTTCAATATTACGTGCTATCGCGGTTACGGGCACATCACTTTGCCGATTGCGAAAAGGATCCTGTAGATTATAGGCCGTCTTATCCGCCAGGAAGAACAATGCAGCGATCAGCACCAATAACGGAATTTCGAAAACCGGGCTTACATCCTGTATAGCTATCGATAAGGTAATCAGAAAGAGATAGATCGCTCCGTGAAGAAAAAGGCGGTAAGTAACCGGAAATACGGTATTATTGATCCGTTCAGCACGACCCATCGCATCCACCAGCCTGACCAAGGTTTGATCCAACTGAACACGAAAAAAATCGGGAATTGCCTGCTTTTCCGACAGATCCTTGATAGCAAGCGCCTGCATCTGGGTAATTGCCAAGGGTACATTCCGATGTTCCTGTAAATGGTCGAGCTCCTCCTGTGTCAATTCCAATGGTCTTGCAAGCGGATTAAGGTCGCGAAGTGAATCTCCTAATGCATAACACCAGGCACTCTGCTTATAAGCAATATCCTTTATCACCCCTGCAAATTCAGGAGCGAGGTAACTCTGCATCTGGATGACAAGCGACCGGGAGTCATTAACAATAGCGCCCCATACTTTGCGTGCTTCCCACCATCTTTCGTACGACTGGCTCATTTTAAAAGACAATAAAACCGATATGGCGGTACCTAAAAATGCAGGAACCCCCAAGGGCATATCCGGAAGCTTATCGTGCAAAATATAAGTCAATCCATTAAAAATTAAGCCAAAAATGGCTACCAAAGCCACTTCCCTTTTGACTTTGTTAAACATATAACGAAAGGGAATTTTAGAAGAGTTTAAGATCATAATAGCTTAACAAACTTTATTTATATCTGTTTCCGTCAAGGCTATTTTTTTGAATTTTGTAGCGATCTGTGTACAAGTATTTCATAGAATATCATTAATATTTCTAAAAAGAGTGTTTTCATACTAAATCAGTATTTTGATGGTTCACTCTTGGTACCATCATTTAAAATCTCGTATAAACCCAACATAATTTACGTAAGTTAAGCAGTCCTAAACAATTCAACAGCACACTGATTTGATTTTTCGAAGAGATTCTACAGCACTTAGTTTTACTATTTGATTAAAATAAAATCAACTTTCCTATATGGTTAATTGTTATAGACCTAGATAACAACGATATTTTGGTAAAATCTAATAAAAAAAAGGAGGACTATGCCTTGGTACAATGATGACTATCCGCCAACTTATAAAAATTTGCCTGTACATGTTCGTATAAAAGCCATTGAGATGGCCGATACACTCCTGCAAGAAGGGCTTCCTGAAGATACAGCTATTGCTATCGGGCTGAAATTAGCGAAAGAGCATTTTGCAAAGCTCGAAGAAGATGACGCTATTTCTAAATTAGCTGATGCTCATAATGGACCGATCGATACTAAGAATAGTTTATAGATTTTAAACAGTAAAAATAATAAAAGGCTGCGTATGATATATACAACAGCCTTTTATCCTATTAACCACTTAAATAAGCACGGTGGTGAACCGTATTATAAAATTAAGAATAAAAATATAAGTTAACCACAAATGATTGTAATACCAGTATAAAAATGAAAACTTCCGATTAAATACGTAGATCAATACTGATTTTACCGCTTAAAGCGGTAAAGTGTATTTTGCAGTTTTAGTTAACGTTTTAAAATTTTTATAACGTTACTTCATCACGTAGCATTTTAATGGCATCATGTGCTTCCAGCTGTTTGTCCAACTGCTTTAAAAGTATATTTTTCACCTCGATAGATAATTGATCATTATCCTCTTGAAGAATTTTTTTGTACGTGTCCTTAAACGCATCCTCTCCCTTTTCGCAACTTTCCAGTAAACTTTTCCTGTCATTCCCTGCAATGGTTACTTTCACATTCATCCACATTCTGAATAATTTACCGCTTAGCATCGTTGCGTCAGTGGGTTGCTCACCTTCCATTTCTACAAAAGGTTTCAGCTCGTCAATAAAATGCTGCGATTGTAAGACATATTTTGCAAATAATTGCTGTAAGCTATCCAAACTTAACGTATGCGAAAGATCTAATGCTGTTTTATAACCTTCCACCCGATCATTATTAATTTTTATCAGGTCATTGATAATTTCTGGGTTGTTCAAATGATTTTCCATAATACATTGTTTTACTTCATAAATATTTCTACAGGAATAACAAGCCATCCGAAGAGGAGTTCACGGTCTCTTTAATTTCAAGTATTAACACAGCAATACGGTAATAAATCACAAGAACAATGTATTGTTACTGGCTATGCTAAAAAACGTTTCCCAAATAAGTAATTTCAAATCCAGATGAAGATAGTGCTATTTAAAATATTGTTATTTAGTGAAGCACGGCAACTAAATTTGATCTTGTTTGTTATTGATATAACAGGATTAGGAAATCCTGATGAAAGCTAAACTGGCAAGAAGTGCCTTCTGCATTTGAACATATAGGCATTATAAACATTTAATAAATAGGTTATTAAACATAATTATAAGAATAGACTTAAATAAAAATTATATGATACAGGACGCTCACATTATCATTCATGCCGCACGTGTAGGCAATATTGAAGTACTAGAAGAACTTATTCGTCAAAAAGCAGATCTGAATAGCCGGGATGACAAAGGGTATAGTCCCCTTATTATTGCTTGTTATAATAACCAATATCAAGCTGCAAAATTATTACTGAACTCAGGCGCACATGTCAATGCACAAGATAACGGTGGCAACACTGCACTGATGGGAGCTGCATTCAAGGGTTATAAAGATATCGCCGAACTATTAATCAGCACGGTGCAAATCTTGATCTTCAGCATGGAAATGGTGGCACTGCACTTATGTTTGCTGCCATGTTTGGAAGAAATGAAATGCTGCAGCTTTTATTGGAGCGCGGTGCTAATAAAAGTATTCTGGACACCAGAGGCTTGTCGGTAGAAGATCTGGCTGCGCAACAAGGGAATGAAATTGCGTTGTCCATCTTACAAAATTAAAACCTCATGACTTTTTTTAAAATAAAAATACCCGGCACTCCACAGTACCGGGTATTTTTTATTAACAATATACGGAATGATTATGCAGGTATCAATCGTGGTTTTTCACGGTTCCAAAAGCGATGCTGTGCTATTGCTTGCATAAATAACGGCGCTAGTGCAGCTCCATCTTCTGCAACGACCACACCTTCCGCCAGAACAGATTCCTCAGAAAAATCTTCCGGCAGTTTCTTAAAGAAATAAGTTGCCTCGAGTACCTGTAGCGCCTGTTCATCGGCTGCAATGGCTTTACAATGCTTAAATGCTTCATTCAAAAAATGAACGGCATTTGCTTCAGCTTCCAGCGTTGCCACACTATTCGTACCTCCGGGTACATAAACAGCATCGTACAGCACAGATGCCGCAGTCAAAAAGCTTTCATCGACCGGTACAGGAGTATCATCGGAAGCAACGACCATCCCTTGTTTAGGAGCTATAATATGAACAACACCTCCGGCAGCAACAATACTTCTTTGACCGGCAATAACGATTCAGCGTCCACCCCATCAGCGACTAGGAAAGCAATCTTTCTGCTCTTGATACTATCCTTCACCGTATTTTCCATGCTTAATGCTTCTGATTTTTTCACTTCACCATCCACCTGTATCGGCTTATAGTCGTCCGGATTTCCATCTGCCGGTATACTACGGTTAACAGGTTTTTCCAATACTTCGGGCACTTTAAGCCCTAATTGGAAAGCCACGGCAGCGGCCAATCCCTTATCAACCAGTGACAGGATGCCGACCATTCTTTCACGAACAGCTACCGTTTTAACCTTACCGAGTTCAAAACTGAAAGCATCGATGATGTGATTTTTTCCGGCTCTGACTGACTGTAAAAGAACAACCTAGCTTGGCTAAAATGATCCAAGAAACTTTTACTTCTGCTTCTCACCTTTTTCGCATCGATGCGTTCCTCATAAGAAGTAAAGCCACCATCGGCTTCTTTCACCTGCTGCGGATCGTTATTCCCCAATGAATTGGGTCCGTAGCTGACCTTACCTCGGTTAATCGTTTGACGCATAAATCCGTCCCTTTGGTTATTATAAACAGGAACAATGGGGCGATTGATTGGGATCTCATGAAAATTAGGTCCTCCTAATCGGATCAACTGCGTGTCGGTATAAGAAAACAAGCGACCTTGTAACAAAGGATCGTTTGTAAAATCAATACCCGGCACTACATTTCCAACATGGAATGCCACCTGCTCCGTTTCGGCAAAGAAATTATCCGGATTACGATTCAACGTCATCTTACCGATCCGTTGTACAGGAACCTGTTCCTCAGGGATGATCTTGGTCGGATCTAGCAGATCAATACCAAACTTAAATTCATCTTTTTCAGGCAAAATTTGTACACCTAATTCCCATTCTGGAAACGCACCACTTCAATTGCTTCCCAAAGATCCCTTCTATGGAAATCAGGATCTTTGCCGGAGATATTCTGCGCTTCATCCCAAGCTACAGCATGTACACCCAATAAAGGCTTCCAGTGGAATTTAACAAAATGTGCTTCACCTTTAGCATTGATAAAACGGAAAGTATGCACACCAAAACCTTCCATCATCCGATAACTGCGCGGTATAGCCCGATCGCTCATCAACCACATGATCATGTGGGTAGATTCGGGCATTACTGAAATAAAGTCCCAAAATGTATCATGCGCTGATGCCGCTTGTGGAATTTCATTATCTGGTTCAGGTTTTACCGCGTGTACTAGGTCTGGAAATTTCATCGCATCCTGGATAAAAAATACAGGCATATTGTTGCCGACAAGATCGAAATTTCCTTCTTGTGTATAGAATTTAACCGCAAATCCGCGCACATCTCTCGCCAGATCGGTAGATCCTTTAGAGCCAGCTACTGTTGAAAAACGAACAAATACAGGAGTTTCAATTTCAGTGTCATTTAAAAACCCAGCTTTGGTGACACTTTCCAACGGTTCATATAATTTAAATACGCCGTGAGCTCCAGAGCCCCGGGCATGAACAACACGCTCAGGGATACGTTCATGATCGAAATGTGTGAGCTTTTCTCTAAAAATAAAATCTTCCAGCAGCGTAGCGCCACGATCTCCGGCGCGAAGCGAATTCTGATCATCATTAATGGCTAAGCCATGATCGGTAGTCATCATTTTTCCTGTGGCATCAGTAGTATGTGGAGCTAAAGATTTAATCTTATCATTTTCTGCAGTAACGTCAGACTGGTCTAGAATATCTTTTTCTTTCATCATTATGGATTTAAATAATTCATTATTCTTCCGCTGCATTATAGTTAACCCCATCTTCAGCGACTTCTGTCAATAAAGTATCTGCTGCCTTCTCTTCTGCAAGCGTTTCTTCAAGTAAAGTGGCAACATCTTTTAGTCCCAAGGTAATGGACAACTGCAGTAAACCTCCGTAACTAGCAATTTCGTAATGTTCTACTTTTTGAGAGGCCAGTATGATACCAACATCCCGCGTTGCAGATCCGGGCTCTGTACTTTCTATGATACCCTCTCCTTCTTTAGCTAAACCTTCCATTGCATCACATTTTTTAGCAATTGGCACTTTGCCCATTAGCTGGAATATTTGCTCCAGGCGTGTCACATGCCCTTCAGTTTCGTTCAAATGATTGCTAATGGCTTCAACTAAAGCTGGAGAAGTTGCTGCTTTAATCATTTTTGGCAACGTTTTGACCAAATGGTTTTCTGCCCAATACAGATCCATAATTCCATCCATAAAAAGTTCATGTAGTGCTGGCTCTGCAGTAATAGATGATTGCGTTTTAAATTTCGGGGTTGTTCCAGTTTCATTTTTCATAATATTTTATTTATTTAGTGGCATTATCGCGTAGAATTTTGATTTCTTCATGCGCTTCAGATTGTCGACTCAATTGGTCTAAAAGGATATTACACACAACAGTGGACAATTCATTAACATGCTCATCAAGCGTATTGTTGTATGTTTCTTTAAAAGCATCTTCACCTTTTTCGCAACTCTCAAGCAAACTTTTTCTATCGTTTCCGACAATAGCTCCTTTCACACTCATCCACATTCTAAAAAGCTTACCACTTAACATGGTCTCCTCCGTGGGTTGCTCACCTTCAAGAAACACATAGGGTGTAAGCTCTTCAATAAAGCGTTCAGATTGCATGATATAATTTGCAAACATATGAGGGAGCGGATCGAGACCTAAGCCGTGGGCAAGATCTAAGGCAGTTTTATAACCTTCAATTCGATCATTATTTATTTTTATGAGGTCATTGATGATGTCGGGGTTGTTTAAATTATTTTCCATAACGACTGTTTTAATTGAGGTTTTAATTACAATGGAAGAACATTCGATGAATGGGTTCGTTCACGAAAATTTACATTTTGGGTATTTACACAGACATTACGTAAAAACCACGTGCAGACAGCATACTGATAACCGAAATCTGCTAAAGCGCTTCCTCAACAATTATTGAGCATAATAAAAAAGGTCACAGCACCTTGTGCCGTGACCAACTTTATGTGCGGCATTCCTCAAAAAACCGCAACGTGAAAATTCATTATGCATCTTTCTTTAAGTCATAAACAGATAGACCAGCTGTAGCAGGGCCTGTCAGTAAGTCTCCATTTGGTGCGTAGCGAGCTCCATGGCAAGGGCAATCCCAGCTTTTTTCGGTGTTATTCCATTGCACAATGCAACCAGCATGCTTACATACAGGATCTAAGGCAAATAATGTTCCTTCATCATCTTTATATACCCCTAAGGTGTGTTTATCATAATCGATAATTTTCCCTTCTCCCTTAGCAAGATCAGCTAAGCCATCAATTTTATCAATGGCAAGGCGATCGATGATCAGATGTTTAGCAACATCAAAGTTTTCCGAAATAAAATTCGAAAACCCAGCAATGGGCTTAACCCTCCCCGGCGAAAACAGTTGTTCATATTCACTGGTACCATTTATAATAAGATCAGTAATAATTTTAGCAGATAATGTTCCGAAAATCATTCCATTACCACTATATCCAGTTGCTACAAACTGCTGTTTTGATTTCTTTCCAGGAAAATAACCAATGTAAGGAAGCCCATCCGTGCTTTCGTAATACTGAGAAGACCATTTATACAGCACAGCCCTTACAGCATAATGCTTTCTTACAAATGCTTCCAATTTTACAAAATTGAATTCGGGATTAGGATGTTGACCGGTTTTATGGTCTTGTCCGCCAACCAATAAGATCGTTTGGTCTTGATAAGTAGCTTTCCTAAAATAATGAAAAGGTTCCTGCATATCGTAAATGAGATCATCGGGATATTGATGCTCATCTTTCAATTGAAATCCCATGACATAGCTTCGATAAGGAGCAAGTTTAAACGTTAAGAGATTGATCCCCGGCGGCGTATGGGTAGCATAAACCACAGCATCTGCATAGTAGTGATGATCGTCGCCAACAGTTATTTTTTGTCTATTATTCTCTTCTTTAACTTCATTAACTGCTACCCCTTCTTGAATAACGCCACCAGCATTTTCGTATTGGGATAAAAGCACTTTCAGATATTCCAAAGGATGGAAACGTCCCTGCTTCTCAAACTTTATGGCTTTTGTCATATCCATCGGTCCAGGAATATCAGTGACATAGGTCGCCTGTAAACCTACCTCCAGAAAGGCGTCATATATTTTTTTCAATTCTTTCTCTTCATCTTCATTAGTAGCATACATATAGCCATTGCAATGCTCCAGGTCACATGAAATGTTAAACTGTTGCACGTGATTGGAAATTATTGTCAAGGCTTCTTTTGCCGCACTGGCTGCTAAGGTGGCATTTTCTTTACCAAAGTTGGAAATCAGATCATAGTAAGGCGTATCAAGAACAGTGTTCAGGTGTGCCGAAGTACCCGAAGTTGTTCCGAATCCTATGGTTTTAGCTTCTAAGATTAAACAGTTTTTACCCGCATTTCGCAGCATTAACCCCGTAGTAATTCCGGTTATACCCGCACCGATAATGACTACATCGTAATCGTTTAGCGCTGATGTGTCTTTATGATCATTCAATTGACTTGTATCTTGCCAATAGCTTAAATTAGATCCGTCTCTTTTCATGGATTCTTTCTTTTAATGTACATGTTAACCGATTATTTTACTGGTGAAACATAGTAACTACCGGTGCTATTTACCTATTCTGCTGAGTATTTATCAATTACTTTTTTGAGATCGATTCCTTTACCAAGTACAGGTCTAAAAATATCACCTACACTTTCCAGTCTTTCAATCGCATTAAATATGGTAAAATCACTCATCTTAAGACCTTTTTTTACCTCTTCCCAATATAAAGGCATCGAAACAGTCGCTCCTGGCTTAGGTCTTACTGAGTATACCGAGGCAATAGTTGCATGCGGTCTGTTCTGTAGAAAATCCAGGTACATCCGTCCTTTCCTATTTTTTACTGTACGTTCTAGACTCGTAAAATTTGGAAGTTCCCGATTGATCAAGGTTACGACAACGCGTGCAAATTCTTTGGATTGTTCGTAGGTATACTTATTATTCAAGGGAATATAGATGTGAAGACCCGTAGATCCACTAGTCTTACAATAGCTTGGCACACCCATATCATCCAGCAATTGCTTGGTAACTTGGGCAGTCTCAATAACCTGATTAAATGAATTTTGGTCAGGATCAAGATCAATAATGCAGAACGTCGGATTGTCTGGTTTTTTAACGGTGCTATTCCAGGGATTCATTTCAATACAGCCCAGATTGGCCATATACAGTAAGGTCGCTTCATCTTTCCCGACAAGATAAAGTTTGTCCTTTTGATCTGTCTCACTTTTATATAGATAAGTTTCAGCCATTCGGGTGCGCTGTCTGCCACATTCTTAAAATAGAAACCTTCTCCTTCTATACCATCAGGGAAGCGGTTCATGCTCTGAGGCCGATCTTTGAGATAAGGCAATATATAAGGCGCGATCTGGTAATAGTAATTGATGAGATCGCGCTTGGTAATTTTCTCATCTGGCCAAAAAATCTTATCCAGATTCGTAAACTTCAGATCTTGTTTATTGACCTTTTTGACCTGCGTTTTTTCTGTCGGATTTAATAAAGTTTTTCGTTTCATCTTACCTTGGGCAACAATAATATTTTTCTTTGAATCATTTACAATCTTCTTGGTAGATTCCTCTTTTTCCAGAACAATACTTTTTGGATCTTTATCCTCCCGCAATCCTATAAATGAAGGATGACGCATCACGCCATCTGTCGTCATTTCGGTAAAACTAACCTCACAGATTAGTTTTGGTTGTAGCCAGGTGACATTTGCATGTGGCGGGTCAGGTCGGAACCTAGAGGCTTTATTGACATCAGGTTCTGTACTGAATGGAGATTTATCAGCAGTTACTTGATTAAACTTTTCCAGCATCTCTTTTGCAGCTTGTCACTGAAACCAGTCCCCACCTTACCGGTGTAAACCAGTTTTTTCCCTTCATATACGCCCACTAGAATGCTGCTGAATACTTTACTTGAACCATCGTTTTTTGTAAAGCCTCCAATAACAACTTCCTGCCGCTTATTTGCTTTAATTTTTAACCAGTCCTTTGTTCGAGCATGTACATGGTAAGCACTATCTTTACGTTTTGCCATAATCCCTTCCAGCCCCATTTCTCTTGCAGTTTCTAAAAACTTGATCCCTGAAGTATAAAATGGCGTACTCAACTTAATGGTTTCGCTCGTTGATAAAATTTCATGAAGTATTGCTTTGCGGTCAGTTAAAGTTAATTTGGTCAGGTCCTTTCCTTTATACCATAAAATATCGAATACATAATAGAGTAAATCTCCATCCGCCTCACTACGCCAGTTCTGCAGTGCACCGAAATTGGCATGCCCGTTCTCACCCACAACAACAATTTCACCATCCAAAATAGCTTCCAGCTTCATCGCTTTTAGCTCTTCATAGATGGGGTAAAATTTCTCGTTAAAACTCTTATCATTACGAGATTTAATTTCAGTTGTTTTATTGCCATTTAAAAAAGAAACAGCTCTGTAACCGTCCCATTTCACTTCATAAAGCCACTCATCGTCATCAAAAGGTTGATCAGTCAGTGTGGCCAGCATAGGCTCGACATGCTCATAGAAATCTTTTTTAGGCGTTTTTTTTAGAAGCATCGCTAGGTCGATATCATCACCCTCAGTTTCATCCGAAGTCGAAAGTTTTTCTTCGATACTTGCGGAAGCTTTTTTCTTGCCAGCAGGCTTATCTTTGGAACTACTTTTCTGAGTTGTCTTTTGTCCATAAACACGATCCGGGGACTTTTCCATCTGAGCGATGCTCTTTTTAGAAATAACAGATTTATCCTTTAGGGTGATATCTTTATCACTCGCATATTTATCATCCAGCTTCATCAGCAACCAGCTATTTTCAGCCTTACCATAAGCCTTGACCAAGGCAAATTCGCCCTTCAGCTTGTTGCCGTTAAGCTTAAATTTAAGTTTACCGGCTTTTAGCTGTTTTAAAAGCTCTTTTTCCTGTTTTTTGACATCGCCACCTACAGAATCAGCAGGTTCATAAGTTCCTTCATCCCAAACAATGACTGTTCCACCACCGTATTGTCCCTTGGGAATCACGCCTTCAAAATTCCGGTAATCAAAAGGATGATCTTCGACCATCATGGCCAGTCGTTTAATATCAGTATCGAGCGATGGCCCCTTCGGTACAGCCCAACTTTTAAGAACACCATCCATTTCCAAGCGGAAATCATAATGCAGATGGGAAGCATTATGCTTTTGAATCACAAATCTTAATTCTTTACCAGAAGGTTTACCGCCAAAAGGTTCTGGCGTATTCTTTTGAGATCGTTTTTCACGATATTTATCTAAAGCCATAATTCATGAGTTATACGTTGAAAAAGAAACCACTAAGTAGCCTTACCTTTATGTTCCCAATGATCTTTGATGGTAATGCCATGATCGTCGATTTTTAGTCTTCTGGCGTATCGGTCTCCGATAATATTTCCGTTAGAATTCTTCTTCCCTATAAAAAGCATAATTGGCCTCCCTTCCTCATCCGTTTTAAACATCAGATCGTACCGGCCGAATTTCTGCTCCACCATTGTTAATGGGGCATACTGTTTTACTAGAATTTGTAAAATTGGCTCTTTTAATGACATACCGTAATTATAAATAAATACCTGGTTCCATATTGAACTAAGAACACACCTATTACGCGTATAGTTCTATTGATCATGAAATCGGGTATTTTATCACAATAGCGGGCATAAACCACCGTACGAAAGTCTGTTCCGAATAAGCACCAAAACATAAGATATAGCTCCTACTGCAGTTAACTCGAGTTTATACTGCTCCATACATCTGTTCCAACATGGCTCAATACTGCACAAATTTATGTTGCAGAGATGACAAACCACGTACCGATATAAACGTATAACTCTATAAGTTGTTGAAATATAGATAAATGATTGATTTGTCTGTTTAGTAAAACTTTCTGATATTTGTGTGGCTACAACATTAACCAAAAAATGGCCTTAAAACCAAATGAGAAGATTATTACTAAATGCGATTTTTATCAATAGTTTTTCCTGTACAAATAGTTTCGAAACAAACGTCAATACCAAGACCTTTGGTGGTAACTCTAGCCAAGATCACAATTAAAGACTGTTCAAAAACAACAATCAGTAATTAATTTTAAGTATTGTTTCATTGACAATACTTTTGAATCAAAAAATCAACAAAATACACAATGAAGAAATTTTTAAAAGTCCTTAAGTTCACATCGATCACTATTTTAAGTATTTGCTTACTGTTTATCTTATATTTTTTTATCAGCAATAAATTATTTTAGAATCTAAAATGAGGATAATATAAGCTATCTGATGAAAAATAGTACGGTAATCACAAATTCAATTAATGACAAATTATTTGATGATGATTTTTATCAATCAAAGGTATTCCTTTTGGGAGAAATTCATGGCTACGCTGACAATCAGACATTGGACAGGGAGTTGCTTTTTTTCTTAAATAAAAAAGTGGGTGTTAAATATTACATTGCAGAAATGGATAGCATAACAGCTACAAAACTGAATAATTTCCTGACAGATAGTATCAAAAATCAAGAAACCTTAAAGGACGTTGTATTGGCAATCCGTAAAAGAATTCCGCAACAATCAAGTCAGGAGCTTTTGGAAAAATGGAATGCTATTTATGATTATAATCAACAACTAACCGACTCATCAAGAATTACAGTAATAGGAGTTGACAAAGATTTTGATGACCATTCAAAAGTGGCTAGAGATTCGGCAATGGCCAATAATTTTAAGAATTCAATCAAACATTTAAAACTTAAAAATGAAAAATTCTATGGTCTTTTTGGTTATTTCCATGTATTGCAAAACACAACTGAAAATGGAAAACAAACATTCGCTTCTGAGCTAAAAAAATCGGGTATAAAAACCACGAGTTTTGTTAGCTATACCTTAGATAGCGAAATGTACCTTCCTAAAATTCCGCAATTTCCCACGCCAGAAAATGAACGAGTGGATTGGAGTAATGCAGATGGTCCATTACAACTTGTAAAGGGAATCAATGATTTAAAAGAATTAAGTAAACCAAATTCAATTACTCTATTTAAGTTAAATTCAGAGAACTCACCCTTTCTAAAATCGCAACACCTAATCAGTATAAAGTCGAGAGTTTTTGGAGAAAATATTGTACCTCAAAAAGGCACTGTTACAACAGATTATTTTCAATATGTTTTTTTATTGAAAAATTCCAAAGCATTAACAAGGCTGAAATAAAAAATTACGGTTAACAAATAGTTTCCAAAATAGCGACACAGCTTTTTCGTGAAAACTTTTTTACAAAAAATATCCGGCCAAAAAAAACCGGGTATTTTCTGAAAGAAAGCCACTGGCGCAACTATGATCAAGACCTAAAAAAGTTTTATATCCGATCATCCCGTCATGATACCATAAGATCACCAGATGCTATTATTTTTTATCCTTACTTTTAAATTTTAACAAATTAATCGGTTCTAACGAACTATTCCCAATGAAGCCATTTGGTCAATACGGCACGTAATGTCTGTTCAATTATAGGTTTAACAACAAAATCATCCATTCCTGCCGATAGACATTTTTCTTTTTCTCCTAGTACATTTCCAGCTGTTAAAGCAATAATAGGTGTTCTAGCTCCTACTTCTTCCTTACGGATTACTTCAGTTACTTCATAGCCGTTCATAGCAGGCATCTGAATATCCATCAGAACCAGATCAGGATGCATTTCCTTAAAGATTGCAAGCCCCTGTCTTCCATCTTTAGCTTCCAGAACTTCGATTTCCGGTATGATGTTCCGGATCAAGATAGTTGCAAGACGTATGTTAAATTCATTATCTTCAACAATAAGAATTTTAAGGCCTTCTCCATTGCGCGAATCCTGAGAAACGGGAATAATATCTTTTTCAGTCTCCTGAGCTTCTATCTTTGAAAGAACAGTATACAGATCATCAAGTTTTACCGGATTTTCAAGCCAATGCCGGATACCTAAGGATGCGCAGATGCTGCTCATATTTCCCTCGCTAGAATCAAAGATCGGTATCACAGCGTGATTATTGTCGATACTAAATAATTTTTCTTTCATCTTTTTGATGGTTTCCATACCGTTCATTATTGGCAGGTCATTGTCAATAATAATAGCATCGTACTGATTTCCCTTCATTAACAATTGTAACGCTTCAAAACCATTCGCCGCTTCGGAAACTTTAATATGCTGCAATTTTAACATCTGTGCTAAAAGCGTTCTGCTAGCAGCACCATTGATCACGATCAATACCTCTCGAATAGTTTGCAGATTTAACCATTCGCGTACCTCACCATCATCATAGCGCACGCTAAGATCAAAATAAAAACGGCTCCCAACAAGATATGTGCTTTCAAGCTTTAGCCCGCTACCCATCATCTTCAGCAGTTTATTGGAAATAGTTAGTCCCAGGCCCGTACCACCGTATCGTTTCGTGGTCGAGGCATCTTCTTGAGAAAAGGCATCGAATATTTTCTCCTGTTTTTCTGCTTTTATACCAATGCCCGTATCCCGGACACTGAAGCGCAAGCTGGTCAGATCATCTTGCTTAGATAAGAAATCAACACGTAGTTCAATTTCACCTTTCTCCGTAAATTTCTTAGCATTGCTCAGTAGGTTCATTAATACCTGCTTAACACGAAGGGAATCGACCCAGATATATTGCGGTACGTCCTTCGAGATATTTAAATGAAATTCAACGTTTTTACCCTGTCCCTGAATGTTCAAAAAAGTAGTTACTTGGGTGAGCACTTCGTAAAGATCACATTTATCAATATCCAGCTCCAGCTTCCCGGCTTCAATTTTTGAAAAATCGAGAATATCATTAATGATACTCAACAGTAAAGTAGCGGACTGATCTACAATTGACAGGTATTCTCGTTGGGTATCATCGAGCGTGGTTCTGGTCATCAAGTCTGTAAAACCGATAATTCCATTGAGAGGTGTCCTGATCTCATGGCTCATATTTGCTAAAAATTCAGATTTCGCAATACTACCCTGTTCAGCAAGAACTTTTGCTTTTTCCAATTCTTCACGTTGATGTATAATCTTGCTGATATCGGTCGCTATACCCAGATAACCGATAATATTTTCTTCAACATCATGAATGGCAGTAACCGCAAGCGAAACATATAATAATTGTCCATCTTTTCTTACGTAAGTCCACTCTCTCTGCTCGGCACCATAGAGCTCAGGTTTTTCAACAAAAACGCGAAATCCTGCTATTGAATGTCCCAATTCCATAGTCAGTTCATTCTCACGTATCCGAATCTCATCCTGTAAATGGAAAAGTGAAGGTGTAAATTTGCCGATAATCTCCACACTGCTGTAACCAAGAAGATTTTCTGCACCTTTATTAAACAGGGTGATCAATCCGTGGTTATCTGTCGCAATAATACCTACAGCAGATGTCGCTTGCAGAACATCCTCCAGTAACTTTTTAGATTTTAAAGATTCAGCTTCAATACGCTTACGTTTGTCAATATCTTGAAAAGTACCATATAAACGAATACATTGACCATTATCAAACTCCGCATTTCCAAGTGCCCGTACCCACAGTTCTTCACCTGTAAACGTGACGATCTCCAGCTCCAGGTCCCATGAAATCCCCTTAGTAATAGCCTCATCAATAGCTTGGCTTATTTTTGTTCGACTGTCACCCTCCTTATAAAAATCTAATCCTTGAGCGATATCAGGTTGATAATTAGGTGGAACACCATGAATTTCCTTTGTTATATCAGACCAGGTCAGATGCTTTTCAAGCAGATTATACTCCCACCCACCTATTCGGGCCACTCTTCCTGTCCGCGTTAACATCGCCTGAGTATTTTTTAAATCTTTCTCAAGAAAATGCTGTTCTGTGATATCAACAGCATTACCGATGACATACGGTTTTTTATCACCATTCGGTTGCAGAATGTTATTGAATAACCAGATACGTAATTCACCCGACTTTGTTTTAGTGCGCATCTCTCCTTTTGCCGTACCGGTTTTAACAAGCTGGTTGAGGTATGCATCTAAATTTTTATGTCCTTTAGTAGGAATAATATCATAAAGAGACAGTTTTTCAATTTCAGCTCTAGTATAACCTAAGATAGATGCACTCGCATTATTAACTTTAAGCAGATTACCTTCCAGATCATGCGTACACATCAGACTTTGGGAATTATCAAAAAATGCTTTTAATTCCCGTTCGCTTTCTTTATATCTTTCTTTTTCTTTTCGATTGATAATCAGGGACACGACCTCATCACGAAGCAGCGACAGCACCTGTTTTTGATCTGAACTTAAGTCTTTAGGCTCCGTGTCTATAACACAAAGCGTTCCCAGAGCAAAACCGTCTGGATCAACCAAAGGAAATCCTAAATAATACCGGATGTAGGGATCCGAGGTAACAAGCTCATTATTTTTGAATCGTTCATCTTGTTGAGCATCTGGAACCTCCATAAAATTACGATCTTTAATGGCATACTGGCAGAATGCCAAGCTTCGGGAAGTTTCTCCGACATCAAGGCCAACCCGGGATTTAAACCATTGCCGGTTCTCATCAATTAAGGAGATCAGTGAGATAGGAACACCACACACAAGCGAAGCTATCTTGGTAATACGGTCAAAATCTTCTTCGGGTTGCGTATCTAATATTTCGTAATTATATAGTGCATCTAATCGCTCCGACTCATTTGTTTTTACTGGTCCCTTATTCATAACTTCAATATCAAGTATTATCAATAATTTTAAGACTTCAGGTTTTTATAACTGCATATTAAGTCATAAGTAACTGTCTAACAGTCTGATTTTTCTTCAAAAGAAGTAGCAGGCACGACAATTTTTTAAAAATGTTATAATGACTTTTAAAGATAATGAATTCTACGCAGATATTAATTTAAAAATAATTTATATTATGCACTCAACCACATTATAACGATAATTAAAATACTAATATTTATGTAGTATTTCCAATTTTTTTTTCGATTACCTTTTAGGCTAGCATACATATATATAGTACAATGATATTACACTGTATGTAAATCATTGTTAATAAATACTAATGAACATATACCGAGTCAGAGGAGTAAAAAAAGAAAGGATATTTCTCATACCGTCGCTTCTTTTAAATTCATGTTATTTAAAGCTATTTAGTTATCGTCCTTAATCGAAATACGAACAACATAACTAGAAACAAAGACGACAATCTGATATCATGAAAATGCTAGTTATGATATCAAAAAGGAGACTCCTGACAGAATCTCCTTTTCAAATTTAATATCCAGCATTGTCTCCAGTAAACGTAACCCCAGCGCGACATACCATTAATTCACGAATTAAAAGACAGCTTTATTTCAATAGTGTTTCTGTTTTAGTCAGAAAATTCTGAATAGCATCTTTTATATTGATACCGGATCTTTCTGCTAATACGATCAACCACCAAATATTTTCACCAAGTTTATGCTCCAGTTCAGGTTCCGAACCAATTTTGGGCCAGCGTTTCTGTTGCGACATAATGTTCCGACCGATCAGTCCAGCGTCGGTTAAGTAAGCTAAAGCATCTTCTTCCCAAGTCCATTCGCTTCCATGATGCATCATCTCCAGCTCGTGGTACTTTTTCCTGATTTCTATTGAGCGACGAATGATTTCGTCAAAATTATCTTTCTCCATGATTATATATTTTTATATTGCAACAAATCTGCCTTCACAAACAGTATTTTACCATTTTTAAATTTGATATCAAATGATCCCCCGATTTTGCCTTCTGGAAAATCACCTGTAAATCGTACCTCCAGATATACATGCTCTTGTCCCATTTCCATTAAATTCATTTCTTCTATCTGCGTATTATACCCAATAAAGTATTTATCAAAATATACCTTAATACCATCATATTTCTCAAATTTTATTCCTAAAGACACATCATCTAAGATCGCTTCAGGTAAATAAAATGAGAGATATTTTTCAGTATTGAATGAATTGCTCGCAGCAATCCATGCAGTAATAAACTGTTTTATATCCATTTGTTTATTTTTTAACCCATACAGGTGTAATTGTTAAGATTTTCTTATAAATTGGACATGTTTCAGTATGTGCACCATGTAAATAACCGATGCTCATTAAAAACTCATTTACAATTTCACCGCCAGTAAAACGGAATGTTTTCTTAAAAAGTTTTACCCATTCTTCTTTAGTATTTAAATAATGGAGTTCTAGCCATTTTTCAAAACTGCCATATTCCTGTTGCAGTATTACAATAGTTTTTGCATTCTCAATAGCAGCATTCACCTTCAATTTATTGCGGATAATTCCTGGATCGTTTAAAAGGCGTTGCTGTTCTTTTTCTGAATAGGATGCTACTTTTTTTAAATCAAAATTATCATACGCCTTACGAAAATTGTCCTCTTTTTTTAAGATCGTTTCCCAGCTCAGCCCTGCTTGATTAATTTCCATAATCAAACGCCCGAAAAGCTCATTGTCATCATGTATAGGAAAACCGTAATAATGATCATGATACTTTTGATGAAGACTTCGTCGAGGCTCTATCATCGTTGAAATATACTCGCAATAACTCATAACGTAATATTTAAAATTTATACTGATACAAAGATGATTACATCTAAGTGCTTAAAATTCGCCTAAATGGTGGTTTTCGTTGCCATATTTACAATTTCTAGTATAATACTAAGCTAGGTCAATTAACTTAAGGTCGGGAATATCATTTAAAATATATTCTCCATAGGCAGAACCTGGTGATTGGTAACCAATTTTGAAATCATCACTTAATATACGATTTGCGACTGCTATCACAGAAAGTGGTGTAAGTTCATAACCCGATGGAGTATCAAGATATGCTTTCACTACTTCACCGTCTCTTCCTATAATCTCTGCCGTTATTCCATTTCGTCCTGCTGCTCGTTCTTCTTTTGTTGGACCGTCCGGAAGATTTTCAGATGTTAACTCCGGTAAATCCATAGCAGGTAGTTTTAAAGAGAAATATTCTTCGATATTGGGAATACCTGTAGTTTTATAACTCAGGATAATTCCTCCCAAAGAAGTCGGTATACATGCTACATCTTCATCGCCAAATGAAAATATCCTAGATCTAGGATCTGGATTCTTAATAATTACACCGTTTTTACGAACTAATATACCCAAATCTGCAATGTTTTTGCTACTTAAAATTGACCCTTTGGAGAATCCACCATAGTGACGAAAACCGACACTCAAGTATTCGGGCTCGATTACTAATTTAGATAAATGGGCAACAATCGCATCATAGCTTACAAAAAGACCTGCCCCGGATATGAGTTGGATTCCTGCTCCTTTAGCTCTGTCATCAAACGACTCTGCCAAAAGATAAGATTCTAATTCCGCACTGATATCCAAATAGTGGACAGCAGCTTTCAAGCATGCTTCCATTGCTTGTCTGG
Source organism: Sphingobacterium sp. IITKGP-BTPF85 (assembly GCF_001006065.1). Classification (NCBI taxonomy): domain Bacteria; kingdom Pseudomonadati; phylum Bacteroidota; class Sphingobacteriia; order Sphingobacteriales; family Sphingobacteriaceae; genus Sphingobacterium; species Sphingobacterium sp. IITKGP-BTPF85. Next base: position 45,638 of record NZ_ASZT02000003.1, on the reverse strand, counting down.
CTGTGGAGGCATATGGTCCAGCAGCATTGATCAAGACCTGTTTATCAGCCAACGCAATCTGCCAGGAGCTCTTATCATGTACTTCAAAAACATGGTATCCAACATTTAGTTCATTCGATAAAGAACGAATTTTGCTCTTGTCACGTCCAGCTATTTCAAAATCAATATTTAATTCTCTTGCTCTAGCTGCAATGATTTTACCAGTATATCCTGTAGCTCCATAAAGGAGCATTTTTTTCTTTTGGGTCATGTCTAATTCTTTTAAAATATTATTATGAAAACGAAATACAGGGAAAGATTACGCTATATCATTTCTACTATATTTCATACTTTTAATGCTGATTATACAACTGGAAACGTACCCCCATCGACCAAGATATTTGCTCCGGTAATGTAACCAGCACCGTCTGATACCAAAAAATCAACCGTATGAGCAATTTCTTCAGGTTCTGCCAATCTGTTCATAGGTACCCCACCAAGGCCAGCCATTACCTGTTGTTCTGCTTCCGTTTTGGTTTTTCCTATAGAACTTGCGTAGCTTTCCAAAAAAGATTCCATAGCTTCTGTCCTGACCATTCCAGGAGAAACCGTATTTACCCGGATACCTTCTTTGGAAACTTCGTTAGCAAGCGTTTTACTATAAGCATTTAAAGCGGACTTCATCACTCCGTAGGAAAAATTGGATTCGTACAAAGGAATCTTTCCGTTTATTGAAGAAATATGAATAACAACACCAGATTTCTTTTCCATCATCTGAGACACAATAACTTTATCTAGTCTTATAGCGGCCATCAGATTGAGCTCGATATCTCTATTCCAATCTTCATCACTAAGCATCTTAAAGCCTCCAGCTGGAGACGAAGTACCTCCAACATTATTAATCAAGATATCCGGTATACCATATTCCGCTATTATTTTGGATGATAGCGCAGCTATATCGCTATTATTTGTTAAGTCTGCAGCTATAAATGATGTTTAATGTCTGTATCGGGTGATTTCCTTGCTGTAACAACAACTAATGCACCATTAGAAGCCAACTTGTCTGCAATGGCTTTTCCAATACCTTTTGTTCCTCCGGTTACTAAAGCTACTTTACCAGATAGTGTTTCTGTTTTTTCATGATTGATTATTTATTAATATTGAAACATTTGTTTCAGATATGAGTAAAAAAAATTATGCTTGTTTTATCACAGGATCACGCAGAATAGTCTGTAGGTGTTGTTGGCTCTGTCCTTGTTCAAAATTTGTTAGATGAATTTCATGATGCATCCCTGATTTTTTTAAACCTTCATCCGAAGCAAATTGCTGAAGCACGGGTAGTGTTTGCAGTTCTTCGGCAAAAGGACCTAAATGAAGAATCTGGACGCATGTTCCAGCGGTATAGTTAAAAAGTTCAAAATCCTCGACCATAAAGATATCTTTTCTATTGCGTGCTATTTCAACAATATTTTCCGCAGTAATATAATCTGTGATTCGAATAGCAATACGATAATGAAGTAAGCTTAGATCAAGAGTAGTATAGAAATTTCCAATATTTACATCTGCCCTCTCTTCTTCATCAAACCAGTAAAATATTTCCACTATACGGCTAGTAAATGAACAGGCTGTTAAATCATATTTGAGCTCTAATGCATGAACAAATTCTTTGATTGCCTGTTTTTTTTGATAAAAGACAGCGGTACCGGGACTTCCCTGTCCTCGAACTGAAACGTAGCTAGCCTGCCCTATTTCCACTATTTCAGGCTTTTCAGATGCCGTAAAATAAGTACTGTATTCTTTTGATATATTCATAATTGTAAAACAATTGTTTCAGATTAAAACAAATAAAATCATTGACTTATTTGTTTGATTAAAAATGTTGCCATATTTTTGATTCGTGTTTTGTCCTTATGGATAATAAATGATTCATGCCAACCGCTAAAATGATTTATAATATAATCCGTTAGCATTGCGGCATCTTGGTGTATCCTGATTTCTCCGCTATCAATTGCCTTTTTGACTAAGTTGTATAAAAGATTATAAGTAAAATCATTATCCGCTTTTATAACTTTCTGTACCTGCTCATCATGCGTAGCAACTTCAAAAGTTGTTTTAATCGCCAAACAGCTATTCGGATCATTTGTTATCGCATACACTGAAGATTGAATAAATTTTTCAATTGCCTTCAGCGGTGATTTGATAATTTCTAACTGCTTTACTGCAGCTTTCATTCTAGATTCTGTATAATGTTTAATACTTCTTACAAAAAGTTCGTGTTTGTCACCGATAGTATTATAAAGACTACTACTATTGATACCCATCGCTTCAGTTAGATCTCTCATCGTAGTACCATTATACCCTTTTTTCCAAAAGACATCCATTGCCTTGGATACTGCTAACTGCTCATCAAATTCAATATTTCTTGCCATAATAGATTACAAAGATAATTATTTTCTGAAACATTCATTTCAGAAATTGTCTAATTATTATCATTTTGACAATCTTAGATTTTCTATTCTGTAGCTTTTCTCTATTTTTCAGTATTTATACGCTCAATTCTGTAAGCTTTTCTTATATGCAGAAGGAGAATAAGTGGTTTTCTTTTTAAAAAGCTTATTGAAGGACTGTGGTTGTTCAAAACCTAAACGATAGGCAATTTCAGCTATGGTTAACGCGTCTTTTGCCAGATATTCTTTTGCTTTTTCTATCACTTTTTCATGGATAAATTGTTGCGTGTTTAATCCGATCAGGTTTCGCAACAGATCACTCAGGTAGCGCGGGCTAACATTCATTTTCTGTGCTATATCTTTAACTGATGGTAATCCTGTAATCACTGACCTGTCCTCATTAAAGTAGTCTTGCAACTGCAATTCTAATCGACTTAGAATATCATTGTTAATTACTTTTCTCGTCAGAAACTGACGATCATAGAAACGATTGGCATAATTGAGCAATAATTCAATCTGAGAAATAATAACATCTTGACTGAATTTATCAATACGTTCATTCAGTTCATCTTGTATAAATGAATAAATGTCAAGAATCGTTACCTTCTCTTTTTCAGATAGATATAATGCTTCAGCAGCTGCGTAGCTAAAATATCCATACTGTTTAATATTCGAATTTAGCGCATAGTGGGTTAATAAATCCGGATGAAAATGCAGGGTCATACCTTCATAATTAGCTTCTTCATCTTGCATCTTCAATAATTGTCCAGGAGCGATGAAAGACATACCTCCTTCTTCAAAATCGTAGTAGCCTTGACCGTACTTCAGTTTTCCAGAAAAACTGGTTTTGAATGAGATTTTATAAAAGTTCAGAATAATACCCTGTTCGAAATCCTTTGGATCAAACTGTGCATCACCATAGTTCATGATACTGACAAGAGGATGCGAAGGAACCGGTTGGCCCATGGCTTTATGTAACTGAGATAAAGAATTAAATACGACCGGCAGTTTTTTCATAAGACAAATTTAAGAAATTTATAAAAGTAAATCCTGTCCCAGTCCAAGGTATTGCTGAAACAGGAAAATACAGAACCTGTTTAAAATATGAACTGGGAACGGATCTTTTCGAACTGACCCTCAGGCGTTAAATCAAGTCGCTCGTTATAAAGTTGGATCGCATCATCCCCAGCAATATAGCGCATCTGATCCTTCTCATCAATCGCCGCCTCATAGATCACCTCAGCAACAGCTGTTGCTTTTGAGTAATTTGCAACCTGATCTTCACTATAGCCTTCACTTACTTTCGATATTAATTCACTATATGCAGTATGCATCGCACCATGCAAAGATCTTCCTGCAAAGTCGGTTTGCATGCCCCCCGGAGCAACTACTTTTACTTTAATTCCAAACTGCGCCAATTCATATGCCAATCCCTCTGAAAATCCGTCAACTGCAAATTTAGTAGCATTGTAAATGGAACAGGTAGGATATCCTAATAAACCAAACGTACTGGTCACATTAATAAATGTGCCTCTTTTTCTTTCTCTAAAAAACGTAACAAAGGCTTTTGTTACGTGAATTACACCACCTAAGTTCGTCTGGATCTGCGTCTGGATCTGCTCATCTGTAAAAGCTTCTAATGGGCCGATGAGCCCATATCCGGCATTGTTCAAGACCACATCAATTTCATGGATTTTCAAGACCTCTGAGATAGTTTTTTTAATTTTTACCAAATCCATAACGTCCAATTGCACGACAAATACATTCGGAAGTTCCGTTAATTCTTTTTCTTCTTCAGGTTTTCGCATCGTTGCAATTACCTTCCATCCATTCTTCTGAAATAATTTAGCAGCTGCTTTTCCTAATCCCGACGAAGCTCCCGTAATAAAAATTGTTTTTTGCATGGTCTTTTGTTTTAATTGTACCATACAAAATTGAACATTCCGTAATATCTTAAATGCGCCAAAAATCATAAATTGTTAGCCAAAATGACATCTTAGCATGTACGGTTTCATTTATGGGACATTTTATTTATCTGGAAGTAACTTTCAGATTCCTGAAAAATCCTTCAGTGCCTATATCGACAAAAAGCCCTAAAGATCCGGATTGATCAGCACCCATTTTAGATCGCTTACAATTAAGTATGGTTGCTTCGAGCCATTAATAAATAATTTGGCTTGATTACCATTTACCTCAATCTTTAGTTTTATCCATTTATCAAGCGCTATTGGCGCATAAGATTCATATTGTCCCGGAGCGGTTGCTCTGGAATGTGTGAACTTAAAATTAGGATAAGAAAAATACTGAATGGTGCGGTTTCTTCTCAGCTGGTCGTCTGCTGTACTATTGGTAGGGCGTACGTAAATGCTTTCAAATTTTGAATCATCTTTATTGATACGGAAAGCAAGACCTATGAAACCTCTGGCGTGTGCTGGTGCATCAGGAAGCAAACGTGACAGCACATCCACCTCGATCACGCCATTTTTAAAATTGAAATCATTGATCTTAACATAAGTTGCTTCATCATCTTCTTTGACTGCGGCAGACTTCACTACCCGTACAGCTTTTTTACCGTTAATTTGTGTAATCGACATTGACGTCTGTACAGCAGTTAAACGATCCTCATCTAGCTTAATCTGCTGTGCCGTAGCTTTAGTCATCGAAAATACTGTAAAAACTAATATAAGCACAAATACCATGCGCTTAACAATAGGAGTTTTAATCTGCTGTGTTCTATTCTTTATCATATTTGAAACGTTGTTTTCGTTACGACAATGCATTAAGACACAAAATTAAATAGTTCTTACGGATACTACCCATAAACTAGTTTAAGAAATAATCTGAAACGAACTCAGATCTAATATGAAAAGATGACTATTTACCAACACTTTTTTTCGGATCTTACTTAGAAATTCCGAAGTAATCCCTAAATAAGAAGCAATCTGTGTATTGGGTAAACGATTGATCAGATGTGGATATTGCTTTAAGAACGCCTCATAGCGGTCATCGGCTGTAGAGCTAATATTTTGTAATATCCGATTTTGGTAATCGATCAATTTCCGCTCGGTAATGATTCTAAAATTACGGTCGAATTTATGGTAATTGATATATAAGTAAAGCAGATCTTCATGCTTTATCTGGAGGACAGTTGAAGGTTCAATCGCTTCAATATACAATTTGCTGGGTGATTGGTCGTAAAAACTTTGAAAATCCGTTATCCAATCATCCTCAGCTGCAAACTGAAGATTATGCTCCCGGAAATTGGAATCAACGGCAAACATCCGAAAACATCCAGACACAACAAAAGAATAGTGCTGACAGACCTCACCCTCCTGTAATAAATATTGCTTACGCTTGATTACCCTCGATGTAAAAAGTCTTTCAATTTCTTCTTGTTCAGTATTATTAAGATGAAAAAATTGCTTAAAATGATCTATCAATCTAACAAATAGCTGTTCTGTATGTGGCTGTTCCAATTAATTCGCATTTAGTATACGTAAATATATCATTTCTAGATGAACAACCTCCAGCATATTGCACTTACAATCATCTATCTGCTATATATTTTTTGATAGTATAGTTCAAAGTCCTTGTAGACTGCATCTTTGACGAATCAATAATTTACCAAAATCTCTTTCGGTATTTATTGATTCATAAAAGGGACCATACTTTCCCACACTGCAGGAAAATTGGCAATAAATGCCGGGTGCGGTGCATTGGGTATAATACTTAACTGCGCATGTGGAATCATGTGGTACGCATCTATCACGGTATGTAGTGGTGCGTTCTGATCTTTCTCCCCTGCCATAATCAAAACCGGACAGGAAATTTTCTCAAAAACATGTCTTCCAATAGCTAAACCATTATAATAACGATTGACACTTTTTAGCCATTGCTCCGTTTCCTTAGGCTCTGGCCTCAAAGCCAATTGCTGTTTCCAGAATTGCGTGTCCATAGCAGAAAGGCTTTCGAGGGTCATATCAAATGATCTGAATCCCGCCTTCCATTCTCCAGCACCAATCGCAATAAGCTTACTAATTTTTTCAGGATAATGCTTAGCAAAAAAATATCCGGTGTATGCTCCATCACTAAACCCCAGAACCATCACTTTATCTGTGGTTAATGCCTGAATTACAGCAGCGACATCTTTCGCTTTCTGCTCATAACTAGGGATAACCGAGCCTGTTTCGGACTTACCATGGCCACGTGTAGCAATAACGATAACCTGATAATTGCGCGATAAACTATCGATAAACTGACCCATTTCAAGTGCAGATCCAACAATCCCTCCATGTAAAACAACAATGGGTTTACCTTTTCCATAGATCTCATAATAAATTTTAGCGTCGCCAGATGGTACATAATGTCCCGCCACAGCATTATTTCCGTAGGGAATCTGACTACTTGTACCTTCACCTTGCATAAAATAACGCATATCGTGTGCAACTTGTGCAAAGGATGATGTAAGAAAGCACAGCGAAATGCAAGCTGTCAGAATAATATACCGAAGAAATTTTCTATTCATTTTAGTTTAATTGCAGATACTTTAATATTATTAAAACATGACCAATCTTTACCACAGGTAATGGTTTATCTGCCAGGTTTAAATTTTCGGCCGCACCTGTTTGGTATAGAACAATTGCCTTCATCCTTCCGAACTATATGGTGAAGCTAGGGCTGTTATTGAAAACATAACGGAATATTTTCCAGCTACTTCTTTTTTTCGCAACACAAATAAATCACGGGTCTGTTTGATCACAGCATCATTGGTAACACTTTCTTTCTTACTGGTTTTTGCTGTCGCCGATACAAATGCAAAATTTTCTTCCACCTCAATTTTTTCAATGGTGTATTCAATCTTAAAATCAGTTTTCCTTAGAAAATTTGATGATTTTTCGCGAGATAAATCTAGTTTCGTTAATGTTTTAAATCCTTCGGGCATAAATAGCCCCTCTTCAGCATAGAAGGCTGCTATTGATGTTGTCTGTGCGCCATTTATTGCAAGGGCATATCCCTTTAATACTTCGGCGATTTGGTTTTCTACTTGGTTTTTCATAGCGGATATATTTATATTTAAACTCTAATAATACCGGATAGGATTAATATCCGGGTTTTTTGTAAAGATCATCTAGATGCGGAATTATCTCTTTGTTATAAACCTCCTGCATCCATTTATCTTCAGATACTTCATCAATTCTAATTGATACAGCAGCCTCTGGTTTACCTGTAACATTCATGATTACTTTTGTAATCTCTGCAGCAAGTTTTACTTTTTGTTCCTCCGAATCGGCAGGGTACATTTTAACAACTACGTGTGGCATATATATTTTCTTTTAAAGTTTTAATAAAATCATTTATCATCTGCACGAGTAATATCGAAGCATATGATACGGGCTCATCAGTTATCCCTTGATCTTCTTCTACAAAGAAGAGAACAAAAAAGAACATGCACCCATAAACTAGTTTAAGAAATAACCTTAAACTAGTTCAAGAAGTTTTGTGCATTCTTCAATCATTGCCTTGATACTTTTGGAGTATATCTATAAAAGCTTATTTCTCATAAGCGACGAATCATCGCCTATTCTTGTTATAGCCGGGATAAATTATTTAATCGAGTAGTGACATCCCATTTAAATAAATATGAGATACAGTCAACATTAAAATCAATATATTTAGCACTTTAATATACAAATCGATAATTACGCATGAAGCCTGATCTTCTTTTAGACGCTATTACAAAGCATGTCAAGCTTACAAAGGACGAAGAAAAATAGTTGTTTCTCTTTTGAAAGACAAAAAAGTAAAAAAGAAACAATACCTGTTACAGGAAAAAGAAATACAGAAATATGGCTTTTTCGTGCTCAGCGGATGTCTTCGAAGTTATTCTATCGCTAAATTGCTCGAATCTCGAAAACTAAAATTGAAATTGAAAATGAGCCTACTATATCCGTACAAAATTTTAAAACTAACGTCGAAAACGACCATACTCAAAGTGAAGACAAATCACTTACGATTAATGATAGAAAGATGATATTCAAAGAGATTATCGAAGCTTCAGATAAATCAATGCTATTGGCAGACAAAAGTATCCGAAAACGAGTACTAATCGTTCTTACAGGAATGACGATTATCAAAAAAGTTAGTGAAAAAACTCAAAGTCGCAATCCAAAACAAATATAAAGTTGATGAGAATAGATTAAAAGCAATAGCTCTTGAAAGATTGGAACATAACTGGACAATACCTCCTATGTTGAAGGATTAGTATTTTAAATATATTGAATAGTTATTAATTAAAAATTAGTGTTCTCAATAAAGCGAAACCGTTTTGCCCTTATCTAACTTGCTCTTATAGGCAGCATCAATAAAAGCGCTAATTTCCAATGTCTCCCGAAAATCAAAAGGAGCGCTGCCCGTCTCAAAAAAATGAACAATATTTTTGAGTAAGGGGGCATAACCTTCAAATTTACCTAATGTTACAATCTCCTTCTGCGTAAATACTTTTCCTCCAAAATCTTGGGCTCCTTCACGAATAGCCCTTAAACTTCCGTAGCGACCTCCTTTCCATCGCCCAATAATTAAATCTGAATCTTGACCGATATAAGAGGTTACTTCCTCACAACCCACACCCATGATCGCAAAGAGCATCTCTACACCATGTATGCCATACCAATAGAGATCTTTATGAGAAGGTTCAATTGGAGCCGGACTATAAACCTCTGCCCCTGTTACCATGCTCTTATCCAAATCTTTTATGCCAGAAAGATAGCGTAATGAACTGCTTGAAAAACATGGAACACCTTCTTTTTTTGCTAATTCAAATATCTTTAAGCTATCCTGATACGAATTCGCGATAGGTTTATCAATAAAAGGGTTTTTCGGGAACGAATAATCTGTGTGGCCTGATGAAGATGCATATTTCCATCATTTGTCTCCAAGAGAACATAGTCGACCATAGTCAGAAGCGCTTCGATGGTATCGACAATCAAAACATCGTATTGCTGTATTTCTAATATATTTTTTGGTATACGTTCTTTGTTTAAAGGAATGGTCATATTCCCATAGGGATAAGCAGCAATAACCTGATAGCCAAGATATTCATCTGAAAATCGTGATTCAAACAGTGTTTTCGTGAAAGCTAGCGCATGCGAAGTATCTAAGCCAATGATCCCCACTTTTTTGACTTTTCTATCACTTTTTAAGTTTTTCCATGAAATTAGCGTCATCCCTAGGGGAACTAATCCTTTGACAAATCCTCTCCGATTAATCTGTAACATATGATATTTATTTACGAATAGCACCCAGTAAATCCAATCCTGCATAAAGCATGCTCCCCATCGCATGATGAAAGGATTCTTCATCGACATCAAATGTCGAAGTATGCAGCGCGGAACAACGATGCTTATCTACGTTTGCAATACCAATTAAATAAAAGACTGATGGAAACTGATGGGTGTAATAAGCAAAATCTTCGGCTGCCATCCACCTTTCTACTTCCTGAAAATGGGATTCACCGACATAGTCTAAAAAAACACTTTTCAGTTGTTGCGCAAGTTTAAAATTGTTAACGAGAAAAGGATATCCTCTTCTTACTTCAAGCTCAACTTTTGCACCCAATGTTTCTGGTAATTCTCTAATTACTTTTTCGATCTGAACCAGTGCACGCTCCCTCCAGTCCTCATCAAAAGTTCTAAAAGTACCTTCCATATATATTTCTGCAGGAATCACATTTGCTGCACCATTTGCAATGACCTTACCAAAAGAAAGTACGGATGGTACGGATGGATTGGCTGTACGACTGACAATCTGCTGTAAAGCAGTGAGGAGCTGTGCGCCAATAATCACCGGATCTATCGCCAAATGAGGTTCTGCACCATGCCCCCCCCGTCCTATTATACGAAGATAAAATTCATCACTAGAGGCCATAAAACTTCCAGCACGAAGTCCGATTACACCACTATTCAATCGTGGAGAAACATGCAACCCGATCATGGCCAAGACTTCTTTATCAGGGAAATTCAATTTACCTGAACGAAGAACTGCTACTGCACCTCCAGGGATCTTCTCCTCTGCTGGTTGAAACAGAAGCACACAGGTGCCGCTAAATTGAGATTGAAGTGATTTTAAAATTTGAGCAACTCCCAATAGATTTGCAGTATGAAAATCATGTCCGCAAGCATGCATCACTCCTTCATTTTGAGAGCGGTATGTAACGTCGTTTTCCTCATTGATAGGCAATGCATCCATATCTGCCCTAAAGATCACCACCTGATCAGATACCCCTGCATAGCCTTCAATACAAACTAATATTCCTGTGGTTGCTACTTCCTCAAAAGTTAGTTCCATGGCCTTTAACTGCTCCTTGATATAAGCGGAAGTATTAAATTCCTGAAAAGAAAGTTCCGGATATTGATGGAGATGTCTACGGTGCCGTATTACATCAGGCAGCACCTTGGCTACATATTGTTTTATATATAATTTATCCATGAGACCAAATTCAAATAAAATCGTTACCAATCATTAAAAGTAACGAACGTAAAAATATAGAACGATAACGGTAATTAATAACCACCAATAAAAGGGGTTTCGGACGCCTTTATTATGCTTACGTTCTGATTCAGGCAATTTTAAGCTTTCTTTATCCCATATTAATCCCTTCAAATCCATTTCGGCTGCTGGCTTAGTAACTAAACTAACCAGGAAACAAGCAACATACAAGTCCAAAAAACAATTCCTGTACGATTAAAGAAAGGCATTTCTGGTAAAAAGAATTCTAAGATAAGCGAGAGCGGTATCGATATAAACCCAGCTGTAAGTGCTCCTGCCGAAGTGGTCCGTTTCCAAAAAATTCCCATCAAAAACATGGTTGCAATACCGGGTGTAAACAAACCATAAAGGTTCATGAGGTATAAAAAAATTGGTTTGTCTGAGTAACTGATCAATAAAATAGAACTCATAATCCCGATCATGATAATAATAACACCAGACCTTTTGCCAAAACTTACAGCTTGTTCATCGGACGCTTTTTTATTAAAATACTCCAGATAAATATCCATGGTAAGAATTGTTGTACAGGAATTAATTGCTCCCGAAATATGCGACATGATCGCAGATATTAATCCTGCCATTACCAGACCAATCAATCCTTTAGGGAGCAACTGTTCGACTAAAGTAGCAAACAAAAGGTCTGGTTGATCCAAATGTGGCAAAAATAAAGGTGCAACCAGAGCTGGAATGGTAATAATCAAAGGCACCAAAAACTTAAGATAATTACCAAAAATAACCCCCATACGTCCATGCCATTCATTTTTCGCTGCTAAGACACGTTGCACAATAAATTGATTTGTGGCACAATAAAAAACACTGATACACAACAAACCACCTAAATACATCGTCCAAGGGAAATCGGGATCATCTGCTGGATAAAACATCTTCCAATCTCGACTTGAATCAATAACAGACTGTACGCCTCCAGCTTCTTTTATCGTAGCAAAAGTAAGCACAACACCTCCTACAACAAGTACAACCAGTTGCACCATCTCTGTCCAGATCACAGCGCGCAAACCACCTGTAATGGTATATATTCCGGTCAATATTGCGAGACCAAATACACTATACATAATTGGGATATCGAACAAGGCGTGCAATGAAAGTGCTCCTAAAAAAAGAACCGCTCCAATTTCCACGAAAATATAAGTAAACAGGATCAGCACAGCATAAACTGCTCTCGTAGCTTTGCCAAATCGCTTCTGCAGATATTCGGGTATGGTGTAAAAGCCATTTCGGAGATAAAAGGGTAAGAAAACCCATAATAGTGCATTAAATCCAATAAGAATAGCTCCCCACTCTAAAGTAATCGCCACAAAACCTCTGCTATAGGCTGCTCCCATAGCTCCGACTAAATGATGGCTGCTGATATTTGCGGCTATAATACTCCCTCCAATCATCCACCATGCAACTTGTCTCCCGCTAAAAAGTAATCTCTCTTAGTCTTGGCATTAAAACGGGAGGCATATAAACCTAATAATAAAATGGCTAATATGTAGATAACAAATATCGATATGTCAATAAGTTCTAATTTCATAAAGTAAGCTTTTGAATGGCTTGGGTGATGTGTTGAATAACTTTTTCAAGCTTCCTGCCGCATATGGTGTTTGCCAAACAGCATACAGATCTTTTTCATAGAGATCCGCCGGAGGTAAATATCCAACATATCCATTTGCGATATTTATAAATGCAATATTTTGATCTGGAAACGTTTTTCGCAGTTGCTCCTGAGCAACAGAATACATTTCATTTGCCTGTGCTATTACCAGAGCATTGCCAAGTTGCCATATCCAAATGGGTATATCAACAGTTTTATGATCGCCAATACCTCGACGGGTATTGATCTTTCTCCATAATCTATCTTTCATAACCCGATCGTCACATAATTCGTATTCTAGCATCAAATCTGCTACCGCAGGAAGTTCTTTGTAAGCTACTGTAACCCGTAATATATGAGCTGTCATCCGGTTGTCTTGCTTCTTTTCTTGTAGACCCCACAATGCTAAAGGTGCTCCTGAAATCAATGCTCCTTTAAAAACTAAACTGCTGTTATTTTTAGGAATAGATTCTATTGTGGAAATAACGGCATATCCAAGTTGTCGACCGTGCCTATCCACTACAGCGGGATCGGAAACATATTGTTCTTTTGGAGCTAAGTCGCCTGAAGCACCTTGTAAAAATAAACATGAACATTTCGTATAGCCTTCTACCACTTCGCGCATAGCACCGATATAATCTGGAGATAACATGGTGTTCTCATGCGCGAAGGTTGTAGGATGACAGGCATAATTAACCACAGTTGCAATATACGTTTCATGCTCATCTCGCACCACCCCAACTAACAAAGTATCATCAGCCATCTGCATTGGATTGTATCCGATAAGATATGTGCCATGGTCATCATAATCCCGCTTAGAGGCTAAATTACAAGATCCATATCCCCAAGTTAGAGTTCCGCTTTGTTTCTGTTGCATTCCCTCTTCAATAAGTCCAACAGCTGTTTCCGCTAAAAAATTGAGATAAGGTACAATTAAATCGCCGCCAGGTTTATCGCTGTCAGTGGAACAGATACTTGGTCCTGCGTGTGTATGGGAAAGGCAGATGAGCAGTTGCTCTTCTCGAAGGTTAAATTTATGAAGGATATAATTTCGCAGATTTTGTTCGTCGGTACTATTCTTCCACCACCCAAGGTCGGCCGTGATCCATACGAGAACATCCTGATCTCCACCTTCAATAAGCAGACATTGCATCATCAAAGGTTTGTGAATACTTTTCGCTAAATCGTGCTTTGCGGCTCCCCAATTTCGCGCATAAATAGCTAAAGGAGGCGTGATATCAGTAGCGGTTGCAGCAAATAACCCTGAAAAGGTATCATTTGGTTGTGTTTCGGTTCGCTTAGTAGTCATTATCAAGGTTTATTTCGGTTTAATTGGTCATCATTGATAGATTCTATTTTTCAAATAGTTATTTTCAATAATTGCAGATTCGGATATTGCCATCATTTTCAATCCCATCTGATAATTAGCGGTACTTATCGATTTTAAGTTTTCCGCATCAGAGAAAGCCCCCCGTCCATTAAAATTGTACTCCCCGTCAGATGTCGATTTTCCGGAAGACACATCCAGCAGATCTGCTTTGCTACTTCCTCTGATTCAATAAGTGCCTGAACGGGTACATGATTTTGAGCTTCGGCAGCAAGCTGTGGATCTTGTCTCCATACTTCTTTACTTACTCCAGCATTAACATAACCTGGAGCGATTTCATTGACACGGATGCCTTTTCCGGCATAGGTCAGAGCCATAGTTTGACATAACATTCTTACTGCAGCTTTTGAAACCGAATAAGCGGGTATATTTTCGTGAACAGCATGGGCGGCCCAGCTTCCTAAAAATACAACATTCCCCTTTATCCCTAATTTCACAAAAGATTTACAAGCACTATTTGCCATAAAAAACGAACCGTTCAAATTCACCTGGATTTCATTTTGCCATTCTTCAGTTGTAATCTGTTCTAAATTTTTTAAGGTTACTGTTGCAGCGTTGACAATTGCAACGTCGATATGTCCCCATCTATTCTCAATATCCTGTATCCACCTCTCGACCGCTGATCCATCACCGACATTAACCTGTTGATAGTGATAATCTATATTTTGATCATCTAACACCGTAAGTTTGCTTAATGCGGCTTCTGGCGATCGCACATCTGCGATCGCTATTTTCGCTCCATGTTTACCAAATTCATGTGCTACAGCTAGTGCGATATCGCCCAAACCTCCGGAAATCAAAACCGCTTTATCTTTAAAACTATTTTCCCAAATGCTCATGTTGTTATTATTACCAATCGCCTACACTGCCATCTTTGTAAAATGTACGCTGTAGATGTTCTTGTTTAAATGGATGTTTTTTTACTTCTTCCTCATTAATTTCTATCCCTAATCCCGGCCGGGTATTTGGAAGCACAATACGCCCCTCTTTTTGTACTGTAAAGCCTTCCGAAACAACGTCAGAACGCCATTCCACATCATTATGTACACTTTCGCAAATAATATAAGAAGGAGTTGCGAAACCGAGTTCAAGTGATGCTGCTGTACTGACAGGCCCTTGGGGATTATGCGGAGCCATGGAAACGCGGTAAGCTTCGGCCAATGCTGCAATACGGCGCGCTTCTGTAAGACCGCCACAATGGGTAATGTCTGGCTGAATAACACTTACTGCTCTTTTTCCAGTAATTCCCGGAAAGCATGTACACCGACCAAACGTTCTCCCGAAGCGATCGGCGTCGTAACTGCACGTTGAATCAATGCAATATCATCCATGGTTTCTGGCCAGCAGGGTTCTTCAAAGAAATAAAGTCCGTAGGGTTCCAGTGCCTTAGCAAACATCAACCCCATTCTAGGACTGGGGCGAGCATGACAGTCGACCATGATGTCAATATGATCACCTACAGCTTCACGCATAGCACGCACACAGGCCTCTGCATATTTAATTGGCTGTAAACCTTCTAGCGACATGGTCTCGGGCACTGCCATTGATTTGAATGCCGTAAATCCTTCTTCGACGGCCTGCTGCGCGAGCTCCCCAAATCTTTTAGCATCTCCAGGTGCAGTTTCATAGAAATCTTCCATTTTCCCGCCCCCAAGGTGGCAATACAAACGCACATGATCGCGTACACGGCCACCCCAGAGTTCATGACACGGTACTTGATGAATTTTACCTAAAATATCCCAAAGTGCAATATCGATACCACTGATGGCCGTTCCTCTGACAATACCGTTGCCATGCCAGAAATGTTGTCGATACATCATCTGCCAGAGATGCTCTATGCGTCTAGGATCTTCGCCAACAAGCAACTGCGAGATATCTTCAATCGCTCCTACAACACTTTTTGTATGCCATTCAAGCGTAGCTTCTCCCCATCCCCATAATCCCGGCTGATCGGTGACAACTTTCACAAAAATCCAATTCCTCATCCGTGCATGACACACATAAGTTTCGATAGCTGTAATTTTCATTCGTTTATAATTATATCGTGTTAGTCTATTTTCATCATATACAGTAATAACTCACTCCTAATTCATGAGCTCAAAACAGGCTCTTTAAGTTACAGGTATTCGTATAAATCTTCGGTAGTGATAAAAAACTTCTTGTGCATAATTTCTACTTTTTGAAAAAGATATGCTGTTGAAGGTTCTGGTTTATAGCTTTTATAATTGATCAATTACTTTTTTGTTTTATCCAATGTCTCTGCTATATCTGCAATAGAATGTGCATAGGATATACTTCCTTGTTTAATCGCTGCAGGGAAATTAAAAATCCCATTTTCAATCAACTTTTTACGATACGTTACATCAAACTGAAAATCGTGATGTGTCAAAATATCATGAAAATCTACAGGCGCATGATCCATAAAATAAGCACAGAATGCGGATCCTTGACGAGCAACATAATGTGTGATACCTTTCGTTGTAAAGATATCCCGCAACCCTTCTTCCATCATTTTACCTAAAGATTCAACATGCCCGTAAACATCGCAAATGGGATCAGCTAGTTTCTTCAAAGTAGCTATTGCCGCCGCTGTGGTCAATGGAAATGCATTGAACGTTCCCGCAATAAGGACTCTTTCTTTCTTTTCGGGATGTACAAAATAATCCATATACTTCTTCTTTCCTGCAATCACGCCTAAAGGATAACCGTTGGCAACCGCTTTTCCAAAAGTTGAAAGGTCCGGCTGTATACCACACAGAGATTGATAACCTCCCAAAGCGTGTCTAAAACCGGTCTTTACTTCATCGAATACAAGTAAGAATCCATTCTCATCTGCCAATTTACGTAAACCTTCTAAATATCCAACTGTAGGTTTTACAATTCCAATGTTCTGTAAAATAGGCTCGAGAATGATACAGGCTATTTCGTATCTTTTAATTAAATAAGCAATAGATGCTAAATCATTATAATTAACAATATGTACAAGTGAGCTGTGAGATTTAGGAACACCGGCAGATGAAGAATCAAAGGGATATTCACCAGGAGAAACACGAGCTCCGATATCTTCCAATGTACTGATGACATTACAAGAAACATCGTTATGCCAGCCATTGTATCCGCCCTGCATAACAATAATATGATCGCGTTTTGTTGCCGCACGTGCTATTCTTATGGCATGATAAGTCGCTTCAGAGCCTGTTGTTGTAATCTGAATACAATCTACGGTTGGTACACTTTTACAAAATAAAGAAGCAAACTCACCTTCAAGAGTGGTTGGTCCAGCTCCCATTAAAATGGAATTATCCTGTAAAACAGCCGTCACTGCCTGATTAATATCCGGATCATTATGTCCTAAAAAAGAAGCTGCAAATCCCGCCTGATAATCGATATACTCATTACCATCTAAGTCGCGAACACGACTTCCTTTCCCGCTCTTAAAGCAGATATTTGGCTCGGATTTTCTATTCAAGGAAACCACTCCTCCGGGTATCCATTTTTCATTTTCCAGTAATAAACTGTTAGATTTAGATCTGATCATATTGAATGTAAATTTTATAATTCCTGTTTACTTAAACAAAACAATTAACCAACATATAACAGGCAGAAGATTTTAATCTCCAAGAGCAGACACTAGGTTGTAATGGAAATTAATGTTACTATAATGTTTATAATTGATCGCTTATTATGTATACTAAATTACACTAAAAATGTATACATTTAAAATATATTTTGAATTTTTATGAAAATAAATGCAAATCATTCCATTTTACTCGAAGACCTCCAGTTTCCTGAAGGCCCTGCTTTTGATAAAAAAGGAACATTATGGTTCGTGGAACAGCTTAATGGCAGTATTAGTGAATATAATAACGGAATACTAACACGCCATTTGGTAGGTGGTCGACCGAATGGAATAGCTATAGACCAAACAGATTTAATATGGTTCTGTGATTCGCTAAACAATGAAATCAGAACGTACAACCCCGCAACAAGCACGGTTAACACCATTGTATCGCACATAGACGGGATGGCACTTAATCTACCTAATGACCTTGCGTTTGACGAGTTAGAAAATCTGGTATTCACGTGTTCAGGTGAACAATTACATCTGGGAGATGGCTATTGCTGTGCTCGCAACAGAATGGGAAAACTTGTCAAAATAGAAACCATTCGTTTTTATCCCAACGGCTTAGCTTTCAGCAAAGACGGACGAAACTTATACTTATCAGAAACTGGAACGCAACGTATTTGGAGGGGAAATTGGGATAGTAAATCCTTAACTTGGAATAATTCAGAAGTCTTTACGGAGACCGGAGGACCTGTAGGACCAGACGGAATGGCATTTGATGAATTAGGCCGACTTTACGTAGCGGTATTTGGTTCTTCATCGATTCATGTATACGACCAAAAAGGAAATATAGATCAGAAAATTAAACTTTCGGGTGCGAATCCAACAAACTGTGCATTTGACCCAATTAACAAATTAGGGCTTATTATAACGGAAGCAGAAAAGGGGCAATTATTAAGTTATAAAACTGATTTAAAAGGAATTGTATAAAAAAAAGAACTAAAGAGTCTATTAAAACTCAATAGACTCTTTTTCTCCCCGATCTAAATGTTCCAATAAGGTATCGATCGATTCCTTCAACTTTCCATTTTTCAAATAGTCAACTATTCTGCGATGTTCTACATCGGTTTGTTTGTAGTCGTCCATATGACTGAGTGCATTTCCTAGTTTGAGATGAAATAAAGGAATATTACTATTATGATAGATCTGCAATAAGCGCTCATTACCGGTCGCTTCAATTATTTTTTCATGAAATTTAACATCTGCTTCACATGCTCCGCCATAATATCCTTTCTCGACCATAGATGTAAAGTCTTCACAGATAAGCTCCAGCTCTTTAATCGTCTGTTTATTATTTTTGCTAAATAGAATTTTCAGAGCACCAACCTCTAATAATTCACGCAGTTCACGAATATCTTTGATATCATCAGCTGTCATTTTTTTCACAAAGCAACCTCCCTTTTCGCCATACTCCACCAATCGCTCACCCGACAATCTCATGAAGCTTCTCGAATAGCCACCCGACTAACGCTTAATTTTTCAGCCCACAGACTTTCTACTAATCTTGCTCCACCAACAAGTTGATTTGACAATATTTTCTTACGTATCTCCTGATACGCTTTATATGACAACGAGTCTTCCTTCATTTTGTATACAATTTTATTCAAAAATAAGAATACATCCGCTATATTACAGCATACTTTGGATATATTCTTACATGGCACTATAAAAATATAATAGTTGATAACATTTGCATTAATTAATACTCAAAACTGATTCTGATGCAACATAGGAGCGCCCTAGCTTGATGGTAAAATTTCCACCCGTAGTTCTAAAACTTAAAACATGTTTACCTGCATCGACGATCGTGTTAAAATTTACAGTTAAGTCTTTACTGCTTACATTCCAAAAACCTTCTTTCACTCCTGCAAAAATCACTTCTTTTTCCTCTCCTGCTGGAATCTGGAGATGAATAATTTCATCAAGAAGATTCTTTCCTTTTGACATATAGACAATCTTATCTGCTACATGAAGCAAATAATAGTTACTGAACTCTTCGTATGCTACCTTCAATGGTTGCGCATCCCCATCAACCATTTGAAATAAAGTTAAAAACTGATCTGCTTTATTACTTTGTTTAGGAGCATACATAATACGATAACCACTTGCTTCTGGCCATTTCGAATTCACTTCATATGCTGCGCCAAAAACATGACTGGACTCTTTTCCCCCCAATATCTCAAGGGTACGGTCTTCTTTTTTTGGCAATAACATATCAACATAGGTCTTCCCTACTTTACCTTTCAATTCACTTTTCAAGACCAACCTTCCTTGCTCTTCAATTGGCGCATTTAATGTATTAATTTGCCAATATTTTTTAAACGTTGCATCTTGTACCAGCATATCATCGGTCAGAATAATCGCAGCCGGCACATCCTTACGTTCCAGATTCAAAAAAAGAAAACCTCTAGAGTAGGACGTCATCTTTGCTGTATAAGCAGCTGTTAAATCCATGTTATAATAACTAAATCCTATTTTTTTAGCAACATCTCCTAATGCTGCTGACCGAACAAATCCAACATTGAACCAGGGATCTTTTTGCGTTTCTTCGGGAGTTTTCGGAAACCTTTGACTGAACCGTGTACCACCATCATTTGTCTTGGTTCTAAACAACAACTTCTCATTAGGATCCACTGCCATCATCATACTGTGAGATACAGAACGTTTATTAAAATTAAAGTCATAAGGGGATCCATAAGATAGGTACAAACCCAAATCACCAACTTGTATACCGCGATAATAAATCTGCAACGCACCTGCATCAGCATGTTGATGATTACCGAAATGATAACCACCTCCTTTTATTTCAGCAACCACATCATCACTGCTAGGCTCTTGATTCCATCCCGTACGCACAACCATACTCCCTAAAACTGGGCCAAAGTCTTTAACAAGCGGAAGGGTAGTCTGATCATACTCAGGCTTTACATCGGGATCGTTCAACAGTAAAAACAGAATGGGATTATTAGGCAACCCTCCTTGTTTATAAAATTCACCTTTAATAATCCTATTTCCGGAAAAAGCATAACACAATAACATCGTCTGCGGGTTTTTCCAATAGAATTCATCGCTCGCCGAATATTTTACATTAAACATATCTCCATCTCGAAGCATTTTTCCATCTGGTGTACGCATATAGAGCCAATAGTCACTCATATTTTTATATTATCATCAAAAACAGAATAACCCAACATACGGTAATATAACCACACGGCATGCATTTCCCATCCAAACCGATATCCTCCATAATCAACACCTTGATTATGACGTGGTGATTGATATTCAAATTTGCGCATCGGTACCAATTGCTCTAAAATAGTATATGAGATATACTTATAAGGTTCTGGATCTTCATCATATATAGCTAAACTCCAAGACAACATATCTCGACATATCTGCGCTTCATTGCCATGCCCATTGATGATACTTTCCAGACCATAAAAAGGTGGCCACCCAATTTCCATATCGCGCACCAACCGTTTAAAGTCTAATCTTAATGCAGTTTTGGTCTGTGTATCGATTAAAGGGTAACACCAATCATAGACTAATGCCCCTGTATAGATCGCCCTTCCCAATTCTCTGGTTATATCTCCATGTGTCACATTTCCAAATTCCAATACAGAGAGATATTTTGTCACTAAATCAACGGCTTCTCTACCAACAGAGACATCTTGGGTCATTAAATAATAGAATGCTTTCTGCTCGATAACCTGTTCCAATTTTTCATCATAAAAAACTTCTTTGCTGCGATCAAATTCCAAAGGATACGGTTTTAGGGAAGCTGCTTTCACAGCTTCCCAGGCAACCTTATTCTCTGCAGCTAACAATCTACTTTTCACTATAGGCAGACTCTCTTTATTAACCCATAATCGCGGTCTTTCGGCACTTGGAACTATCTTAGGTTTATACTGCTCCGCAGCCAATGGTGCAACAGGTGAAACATATGGCCTTATTGCAATCGTACTTACCAATACTTGAGCAGGAAGCCAGATCTTTAATTTTTGTTTCTTTTCGGTGATTTCAAATTTACCCAGCACCTGCTTACCGGCATTATAACGATCATAGACAATACGTTTTGTTAGTCGAGCAGCTCCAATTTGAAAATAAGCATAAGCGGTTAACAATCCTGTTGTATCCTGTTTCTTCAATAATTCCATATTTACGGGCAGCGACTCCGTTTCCAGTACATATATTCCCGGCTGGTCAACTTGAATGTCAACTTCTACATCCGCCATACCTTTTTGATAAATATTATGTCCGGCTGCATTTAAGCACACACCAAGCTGACCTTCAACTTTACGTACGACAGTTGTCGTCTTATTTACTTTCCCGTATTGCAACAAGATAACCGAACCCGCTTTTTCTTGCCCCAATGAAAACAAACTAGATAAAATCAGGGAAACTATTAAAATAAACCTATTAAACATCTTCTTATAAAATCACTAATAAATTAAAACTTCTGATCTGCATCTATCGTGCAAATATCTGGGCAGTAATACTTATTCCCAACCCGGATTTTGAGTTAAAGCAGGATTGACATCCCTCTCTGATTGCGGTATTGGCCATAAATAATAATGATCGGGGAAACCTCTTTGTCTGATTTTAACTCCTGTAAATTCTGTCATCCATACACCATCAACGACACCTTTAGCGATCTTCCATCTTCGGATATCAGAATAACGCTGCCCCTCTCCACACAACTCAATCATACGCTCATGTCGAATTTTTTCGCGCATTTGCTCTTTATTTAATCCTTTTGAAAGAGCGGGCATATTTGCACGGTTACGAACAGCATCAACTGCGTCGTAGACGCTCTGATCAGCTCCAGCACTTTCATTTTGAGCTTCAGCATACATCAACATCACATCTGCCAAGCGTATGAGCGGAAAGTTTTGAGGCATATTGTCTTGTAATACATATACCGAACCTGTTTCTACAAATTTTCGCCAAGCATAACTACCAGCTGTCCAAACAGGCACATAAGCCTGAGGATCAGAAGTCACCACAGGAAATTTATATAAATATTCCACCCCACCTTTACCGACAAAGGTTGACCACGGTAAAACTACAGACTTCTGTAAACGGGGATCTCTGTTTTCAAAGAGCTTTCTCACTGAAGATTCATCTGTCCAATCGGCAGGATTGTCAGGATTAAAAGTCGTTCCCTGTGCATTCCTAAAATTCTTAAAGTCAAATGGAGTACCATCTTTCATTTCATAAGCATTTATTAATGCAGGTGTTGGGCGTGTACGCTGAGAACCAGAAGTCGCCCCCCTGGCATTACCGTAGTTTCTATCGGTTGCTAAACCATTTCCCTGCTCGGCAATATACTGTACATCAAAGATAACTTCACTATTATTATTTCCAGCTACACGAAATAAGTTATGGTAGTCACTTACTAATGTTCTATCACTTTTTTGCATCAACTCTTTAAAATCTGCTGCGGCTTTTTCATACTCTTTAGCCCACAGATGCGCCTTTCCACGCATCGCTAATGCTGCCCATTTTGTAATACGCCCTTTGCTTGACTGACCATAACTTGCTGGTAAAAGCTGATAGGCATCTGTCATATCCTTAACAATAAAATCATAAACTTCCTTTTCACTATTTCGTGCTTTGTATGATTCATCTACATTCATAGGATAATCGTAAAGAGGTACAGCCCCAAAATAATCCCATAACTTGAAATAGAAATAACTCCTAAAGAACTTCGACTCTCCTAGCGTACGATTTTTAGTTTCTTCGCTCATCTGGATGCCCGGTATATTTTTCAGTGCCGTATTAGCACGATAGATCCCTTTAAAAAAGATACCCCATGAAGTCGAGTAAAATGATGCATTTGCAGGAAACACTCCGGTTGTCAAACCGGTAGCGAATGACTGATAAGAGATATCAGTAAAATCATCCATCATTCCATACATAACGATGCTATTTGTAAACTCACGATTGGCGTGATAAATAGCATCAACACCCATTACCGCGTCTTTTTCTGATTTCCAGAAATTGCCTTCTGATAAACCTACTAATGAATTTCGATCCAGAAAATCATCACAAGAACTAAGAAAACAGATAGACAATGAGGCTAATATTATTTTGCTAATTTTTTTAATCATGACTTTTCTATTAAAATGTAACATTTAAACCAACCACCCACTGCTTCATTAATGGATAGGAGACACTGGCATTCTCAGGGTTGTATCCTTTAAAAGTTGTAAACGTGAAATAATTCTCAAAATTTGCATAAACCCTTAATCTATCTACTTTAAATTTAGAAGTCATCGCTTGGGGTAAAGCATATCCTAACTGAAGTGATTTAATTCTGAAATAAGAGGTATTGTACAACCAATAATCACTATACATCGTATTTAAAGCTGATCCTGAATTTAGTAACCTTGGATATTCTTTTGATTTATTTTCAGGTGTCCAACGGTTTAAAATTTCTTCGCGTTGCAAGAATCCTTCATTGATATTGAACGTATTAAAACCATCATTGCCCCAATATTCCTTCACTCCTCCGGTTCCCTGACCGATAACACTGAGATCAAAACCTTTGTAACCCACATTCATATTTAATCCATAGGTGATTTTTGGTAATGCCGAATACGCTTTTACCACCCGGTCTTGATCATTAAAGATCTTATCCCCATTGGTATCTTTGTAAAGCATATCCCCTGGCTTTGGAACACCTCCCACATAAGTACCAAAAGTGTAACCATCGGCCAGCAACTGATCTATTTCGGCCTGGTCCTGGATAATCCGATCAAACTCTAAGATATAATAACTATTGAAGGCATTATTTTCCTGTGTAATAGTCGCTGCATTTATAGATTTTGAACCATTAAACTTGGTTACTTTATTATTTACTGTAGACAGGTTACCTGCAATATGATAAGTTAAATCCCGACCGATCTTACCTTGGTACCCTAACTGAAACTCCATTCCCTTGTTTTTCATTTCGGCAATATTTTGCCATGGTGGTGAAAAATTACCCAATACGAGTGGAATAGGAATTTTAGTTAAGATATCACTAGTTGTTTTATCAAAGTACTCAACAGTTAAAGTCAATCGATTTTTTAACAAGGCCAAGTCAACACCAACATTCGTGATCGTCGTAGTCTCCCATTTAATCTTACTATTGGCGAGCTCCTTTGGAGCGACACCTTGCTGCAATTGACCTCCAAATGGATAAAGGTAAGACCCATAAACAACTTGATACGTGTAATCTCCAATTCGATTATTTCCTAAACGCCCCCAGGATCCTCTTATTTTTATATCGCTGAATGTACTTTTCAATCCTTGTGCAAACGACTCTTCCAAAACTCTCCAGCCGGCAGAAAAAGAAGGGAAGAAACCCCATCGATTCTCTTTTGCAAACCTCGAGGAACCATCATACCGTGCATTAGCTTCGAATAAATACTTTCCTTTATAATCATAATTAACACGTCCAAAATAAGATTGAAGTGCATCGTCTGTTCCTGAACCATTTATAGCTTCAAGATTAGCTCCTGCGTCAAGAATATAGATCGCATCATCACCTAAGATATCATTCTTCTTCGCATCAAATTTATCCATACGATTATATTGCTGATCGAAACCAAATAACACCGCAAGATTGTGGCTTTCATTGAAAGTTTCTCTATAACGCATAAGCGTATTCAACACCGTTGAATAATCTCGACGGCTTCCATTGAACAGACTATTGACACTCGGTTTCTTTTGATATTCAAAATCAGTCTGTAAATTCCAAAGAGAGTAGGGACGTACATATTCCCAATCTCGATTATTCCCATAATTAAAACCAAAGCTACTCTCCCATTCTAAATTTTTCAATATATTAACAATACCAAAAAACTTTAATCCCAGACGTTGCTTTTCGTAATTTCCTCTTGTATTATCTACATAAGCTCTAGGATTTGATCCTGCAGGTAAACCTTTAAACATCTCGCCTCCATATCGACCATCTTCATATACCGGAATTACTCCTGGTGTAGTATTGCGGATACTCGAAAAGAAACTAGAGACATCTACCGGCCCACGATCTGACCACGATCCAAAAACGTTCCCTCCCAGGGTGAGGAAGTTTTTTATTTTCGAATCTGCATTAATTCGAAAATTGTATCTTTTAAAATTTGAGTTATCAATTATTCCCTTATTATCGAGATATCCCAATGACATCGCAAAACTCCCCTTCTGTCCTCCTCCACGAACAGATAGATTATGTTCTGTTAACATAGAGCTTTTTAACATTTCATCGTACCAATCCGTATTAGGGTAAAGCGGATTTCCTGCTGCAGACTCTCTACGCCACTCTTCAATAAGCGTATTTGGATATTTCTCACGACCTTCAGATTCATTAACCAATTCCATATGTGTAGCCATATCGGTGATAAATCCGATATTTTTAGACGCTGACTGCCGTCCTGCATAGCCACTATAGGTAACAGTAAACTTATCTTCCTTTCCTCTTTTTGTCGTTACAAGAATAACCCCATTCGCTGCTCTTGATCCATAAATAGCGGAAGAAGAAGCATCTTTAAGTATGGAAACGTTTTCTACATCATTAGGATTAACATCATTTAACGCACCTGGAACACCATCAATAATGACCAAAGGAGATGCATCATTCATGGTCCCCTTACCCCTTACCAGGACATTAAATCCCTCAGCACCTGGAGCAGCGGAAGTCTGCGATATATTCAAACCGGAACTCATGCCCACTAATGCTGATGATAAATTCATGGTCGGCCTACTTGTAGTGGATTCATTAAATTGAACAGAAGAAACAGCTCCTGTCAAATTAGCCTTTTTCTGGGTTCCATAGCCCACAACTACAACCTCATCTAAGGCTTCTACAGAAGAAATCAAAGTAACTGAAGCCGCTTCGTTGGCACTTAGGACTTGACTAGTAAATCCAATAAGTCTAAACTGCAGTTTATCAGTTTTACTCCCCTTGATAACATATGAGCCATCTCCAGCTGAAGATGAGACGAACCCTGTTGTCAAATTCTTAATTTCTACACCTGCAAGTGCATTCCCGTTGGGATCTACTATTCGGCCATTAATCATATCCTGTTTGGCTAGAAAAGACAAAGAGATTTCTCGATTCTCCAAGGCCGTTGAAGTAAGAGGAAGCACTGCCAGAAAATTAATGACAGGGACAAGGAGAAGACCTGATTTTGCCTTACCCCAAAGCCTGTTTCGGTTGATGTGTGTTTTCATTATTTATCTTGGTTTATAATTGTAAACATTTTAAATATTAGCACTGAATTCGACTAAGTGATGATAAAATCTATTCTATAGCGTTGAAATGCGCTGATTTATTCATCCTTACACCGATCCATTTATGCTTCATGGATTGATGTTACTACATATGTATTTCTTTTTCAAGACTTAATTGGCAATTAACTATCTGCGATATTGATCTCGGTAAAACTCTATAATTTCGGTTACGCTAGGTATCGTCGCAAACGCTGTTTTCATAATTATGTATACAATTATATAAAACTTTTGTAAACAAAATATTTTTTTTGATACAGAACAAGTTGTAGTTACCGAAAGATGATACAAACAATTAAAATATTGGATTTTAATGGCAAGAAGCTTGTTTTTGAAAATGTAATCTATATAAACTAAATTTTGTATACATTTTTTATTGCAACTTCGCTACAGAATTTCTACATTTGAATCAGCGCATCAAAAATCAATTAAAATCTGAGATGCACATAAACCAAATTATTAATCCATGTTTAGAAGAAATGATTTAATCGTGTTCGCACTTGCCTTTGGTTTGTTTTTTAATGCTTGCCAGAATCGTGAACAACTTCCTGAAAATGCTGAATTTGTCAAATTAGATAAAACTTCTTTGGCGCTTACCATCGAAGCGGACAGCCTTGACGTCCCTTGGGACTTGCAATACGATAAAAAAGTAGATCTATTGTTTTTTCTGAAATAGCTGGTAAAATCAAAAGATTGGATTTAGAGACACGTCAAATAGAAACACTCCTACAGATCCCTGATGTATACCATAAGCGAACATTAGGATTATTAGGTATGGCGTTATATCAGCCCAAAAATGGACCGGCTTACCTTTTTGTTTCTTACACGAGCATGCTTGGGGATAGTATCTACTCCAATCTGGTGCGCTATGAATACAATAATAAACCAATCAATCCTAAAACTTTACTCCGGATACCGGGTAGTACAGGTCATAATGGTTCTCGTATTATTATTTCCAACGATCAAAAAGTGTTGTGGGCTACTGGAGATGCTGCTAGTGACACTTTCGCTCAAGATAGCACTGCTATGAATGGTAAAATTCTGCGATTAAATATTGACGGTTCTATTCCCACTAATAATCCTATTCCTCATAGCTACGTCTATGCTTGGGGATTTCGCAATATGCAAGGACTTACACAATCATCATCAGGAAAAGTCTATACTTCTGAACATGGGGACGCTATCGAAGACGAAATCAATTGGATTCAACCTATGCATAATTATGGATGGCCACAAATTGAGGGAATGCACGACACAGATGCCGAGATAAAAATTGCTTCACATTCCTCAAGACAGAGCCTATCCGATCTTGGACACCTGTCATTGCTCCAGCTGGTCTAGCATATTACGGTAGCAATACGATACCCGAATGGACCAATACCCTTTTACTAACAACACTAAAGGATCAATCACTCCGTATCTTGAAACTTTCAGAAGATGGAACTCAAATTACTGATGAACATATTTTATTTTCAAAATACCTCGGCAGACTTCGTTCAGTACTTGTTGTCCCTAACGGAGATGTATATTTTTCAACGAGTAATAGAGATTGGAATCCGCAACCAGGGTTTCCTAGATTAAAAGACGATATTATTTATCGTCTCCATCCGACAAACATACTTTCAAAAGATCCAATCTTACCGACAAAACCTGAAGCCAAAATTGCAAAAAGCGGAAAAGAATTATATAAAGCATATTGTGGATCTTGCCACAAGGAAAATGGAGAGGGACTAGCCCCTTCTTTTCCGCCACTTTCCAGATCTGCCATGGTAAATGGATCTGAGCAGATCTTAATAAAAACAATACTTAATGGATTGTCTAAAAAGGAGATAAATGGCACTAAGTATGAAGGTGCAATGCCCTCTTTTTCATTTCTTAAAAATGAAGAAATAGCATCAATCGCAACTTATATCAGAACTCATTTTAGCAATCAAGCGGCTTCTGTAAACGCTAATTCTGTTCAATCTAACCGATAATATATTATGGAAACAATCACAAATAAGAAATCAAAGACAAACTGGCTATCCATATTAGGCCCGGGTATTATTACTGCAGCTCTTGTTTTTGGCCCAAGTAAAATGACCATAACCTCCAAAATGGGTGCAGATTATAAATATGACCTACTTTGGGTCATTATTGTAGCCATATGTTTCATGATGGTTTTCACAACAATGGGAGCTCGTATAGGAGCACAAAATCAAGATTCTTTACTCACACTCATTCGGAAAAAATTCGGGAAACCGGTATCTATCGTAATCGGATTAGGGATTTTTTGGTAGCAACATCCTTTCAAT
Source organism: Sphingobacterium sp. IITKGP-BTPF85 (assembly GCF_001006065.1). Classification (NCBI taxonomy): domain Bacteria; kingdom Pseudomonadati; phylum Bacteroidota; class Sphingobacteriia; order Sphingobacteriales; family Sphingobacteriaceae; genus Sphingobacterium; species Sphingobacterium sp. IITKGP-BTPF85. The sequence continues at coordinate 16,489 of NZ_ASZT02000003.1, read as the reverse complement.
CGGGAAATTCTACGGGAGTAGCTATATCTATAGGAGAAGCATCCGGTACCAATCCGAAAATTTGGATTATTGTCTTTAATGTTATTGGAATCCTGCTTCTATTTTTTAGGTCATTTTACAAAGTTCTTGAAAAGCTGATGCTGGTATTGATCATTGTGATGCTATTCTCATTTCTAACTACCGCAATCTTAGTCCAGCCAAATTTTCTGGAAATGACAAAAGGATTAATTCCCACGGTACCTTCAGGTTCAGTTGGGCTCATTATTGCTTTTACAGCATCCTGTTTTTCTCTTGTTGGTGCTTTCTATCAAGCCTATCTTGTTCAAGAAAGGAAGAAACTAACGAACACTAATAATCAAGATGGAACAGAAAAGGTAGGAAGTCGTGTTGGTATTATTATCTTGGGTATTATGAGTACAGGTGTACTTATTTGTGCGGCAAATATCTTGCATCCTCAAGGTATAAAAGTAACTTCTGCCAGTGAAATGGGAAGAGCCCTAGAACCACTCTTTGGAGATTATGCTTCTCACCTATTTTTTATCGGTTTGTTTGGTGCATCTTTTTCCTCACTTATCGGTAACGCGGTATTGGGGGGCTCCCTACTTGGTGATACATTCGGATACAGCAGCAATCTTAACAATAAGATGGTTAAGCTCTTTATCTCCTTCGTTATGATTGCAGGATCTGCTATTGCTCTGATATTTGGCAGCTTGCCTTTAGAACTTATTGTATTTGCACAGAGTATTACGATATTCCTTGTTCCTTTTATCGGCATTACCATGTACCTCATTGGAAACGATAAAGCAATTATGAAAGAGCATGTAAACTCGACCAGTACAAAAATTTGGGGGGCACTTGGCCTTCTCCTCATCATTGGTTTGGCCTTCAGTAATTTTATCAATTTAATAAACTAAATAAAATGAACAATAACTTAATCGAATTGGAAGATCAAATCTTAGCTCCTTCAGCTTCTTTAGTCGCTGATATAAAAAAATAGAGGGTGATATCATGCTTTTGGGTATTGGTGGAAAGATGGGACCTAGTATGGGGAAATTAGCCGTACGCGCTATTAAAGAGGCTGGAATAAATAAACGCGTCATTGGTGTCTCTAGATTTTCGGATAGTAATGTAAAAACTGAATTGGAGCAAATAGGTATTGAAACCATTTCATGTGATTTATTAAATTCACATGAGTTACAACAATTGCCACAAGTACACAACATCATCTATTTGGCCGGCCATAAGTTTGGCACAACTGGTCGTGAAGATTTTACCTGGGCTATGAATACCTATCTTCCGGGCATGGTAGCAGAACATTTCAAAAATTCCCGAATTGTCGCATTCTCCTCTGGAAATGTACTTCCTTTTGTACCGGTAACAGCAGGTGGAGCTTCAGAAGAACTTACTCCTGAACCTATAGGGGAATATGCCCAATCCTGTTTGGGTCGCGAACGAATATTTCAACATTTTTCCAAAAAGAATCAAACAGATATATTGATATATCGGCTCAATTATGCTGTAGATTTTCGTTATGGAGTATTAGTCGAAATTGCGAAGTCGGTTCTATCTGCTACGCCTATCGATCTAACCACAGAAAATGTAAATGTGATTTGGCAAGGAGATGCCAATGAGATTGCCCTACGTGCTTTACTACATTGCTCAAGTCCTGCTAAAATATTAAATGTAACTGGACCAGAAACACTATCCGTAAAATGGATTGCAGAACGATTTGGAGAGCTTCTAGAAAAGACTCCTGCCTTTATTAACGAAAGCGCCGGAACCGCCCTCCTCAACAATGCATCCGAATGCCATAAATTATTCGGATATCCACGAACGACCATACGGGAAGCCATTGAAATAACGGCACAGTGGCTTCAACAAGGAGGAGAACTTTTTAATAAAGAAACTCATTTTCAAGAAAGAGGAGGAAAATTCTAATGAAACGTCTTGATATCAACTTACATAAACATTTACATTCAGGAACAGTCATACCTGCACATCCATTAGCCTTGCATGAAGACAGAACAATCGATGTAGAGAGGCAAAGATTACTCACAAATTATTACATACAAAGTGGCGCTGGCGGAATTGCTGTAGCAGTACATTCTACGCAATTTGAAATTCGAGATCCGGAAATCAATCTTTTTGAAACTGTATTAAAATTAGCTAGCCAAGAAATTGAAAAGGCAAATTTACAACGACCATTTCTTAAAATAGCGGGCATATGTGGCCCTACACAGCAAGCTTTAGAAGAAGTCCGTATTGCAATCAAACACAAATATGACATTGGATTACTCAGTATGGGCGGGCTTCAAGGATGGAGTGAAAATGAAATTCTGGATCGTACTCGTGCAGTAGCAGGTGAAATTCCTGTTTTTGGTTTTTATCTGCAACCATCGGTAGGTGGTCAGGTTTTTAGTTATGAATTTTGGCAGAAATTTGTTGAAATACCCAATGTTGTCGCGATAAAATGTGCTTCTTTCAATCGATATCAGACCTTAGACGTAATGCGTGCAATCGCTAACTCAACAAGAAAAAATGACATCGCTATGTACACTGGAAATGACGACAATATTGTCGTTGACCTGATGACGACCTATCAGTTTCCCGTAAACAATGAAATAGTTGAGATCGAATTTAAAGGTGGACTTCTAGGACATTGGGCTGTATGGACTAAAAAAGCTGTTGAACTCCTGGCTGAGATAAAAATGTACAAAAATAACAAGAAATTAGCGACTGAAAGTGCATTACTATCCAAAGCTATAGCAGTAACAGATAGCAATGCTGCTTTTTTGATCCAGCTCATCAATTTCATGGTTGCATACCTGGAATACATGAAGTCTTGAGAAGACAGGGCCTTATGAAAGGTATATGGTGTCTAAATATCAATGAAAAACTTTCAATAGGTCAAAAAGAAGAAATTGACCGTGTCTATCGCGATTATCAAGATCTTCATGATGATGAATTTGTAAAAGAATTTTTAAGCCGTTACAACGACAGTTCACAAACAGGCGCTCGGTGATGCGGCATTGCAAATTCAATTAAAGGCACTGGAGATCAAAGGAAACTCGCTTCCCGAGATAAGTTCAATCAGTCTGATCCCTGTTACGAAGTAAATTTTTCTATACCCGGTCCACCTTATACAGATCGGGTATATTTTAATACAGTTTTTAATATTATAGTGATATGATTTGCGTTTAGAACAACAGGATCAAATCATAATCTACATTTGCTGGAGTACGAATCTACTTCAGAATGGTGTATTCAACAACCCTTACGAAAAAAGGCTTATCCGACAACAGATAAGCCTTTTCTTATTACTTTTTCCTCATTCTTCCCAATAGCCGGCTTGTCACATAACTCACGACCGTCCCCACAACAGCCATTAAGGCAGTATGTAGCACATCACCAATAGAAAAGCTAGCCCATATCGAACAGAGCGTACCACCAATAGTCCCAATACGGATATCATTCATCTTCATCAAGCACCTCCTTTCCTTTATCCGATAGCTTCTGTTCAGCATTAAGAGAATCTTCCTCTCTTTTTTTGTCCTTATCCTCCAGCACAGTCTCCACCACACCAAGTCCCAGAGCAATGTATTTAATAATATTTAATGCCTTTCCCGGCAATTTAATCGGCGCCAGCAAGACCACTTGTAGCGCAGCACTTATTTTTTGAATTATCTTTTTCATGTTTTAATGGTATAAGGTTCGTAAATAGTTAGGAAGTGAGTGAGTGAGTAGGTTAGAATCATACTCGTCACTTCGTCACTGGTTACTCCGTTACTACGTTACTGTGTCACTATTTAATCACCAAATAAACCTCTTCCCCTTTATCCCACATTTCGTAGACTAAAGCCTTCAGTTTCGCCAATGCTTTTCCGCTGAAATCACCTTTACCTTCACCTGTTAAAGTTGTTACCGGAGCGATACACCCTAAGAGTTCCTTTAGCGCATCATTTGCAGCATGAATCAGGATCGCTTCTCGTCCTAATACATGCGGAATACCGATCTGCTCCCCATGTCTTGGGTAACGCCGCTTTTCCAGTTTGTACTGACCTATCGGGATACAGCTTATTCGGGGGATATTGTTACGATCTGGGAGTTCAATGGTATGACAGATGAGCTCACCTTTATAGGTAATAGTTCCATTCGTTCCCTTAGCTCCATGAATCCGTTGGAGCAACAGGATATGTTTTGTTTTCATTTTGTTGAATATCCTAAATATTGAGAACGGGAATATTTGCTTCCCGAACGGTCACTCGCCATGAGGTACAGGTGTAGACCATCGTCCTGAAAACCTTTTGGCAGCTGAACGATTATCTTTCCTTCCTGTCGGTGCCAGATCTGCTGATTCACAAAAGCATAACCCTTGTCGAGCTGATAAGCACAAAGCGTAAGACAATCATCTCCAGCACTGAAATCTGAAGGAAACCAATTGTGCAGCACTTCGATACGATCAGTAGAACGTACGATCTGCTCTACCCGAATAGGTGCCAGAGCACCCTCACTTAACATGACCTCTGCCGGATCAACCTGAGGTTGACCATCCGTTATCTTTATTGCGGCATGCAACACATGCCCAAGCGCCAAAGCTGACGCGACAGATTTCTTACGTCTAGCCTTTTCGGCAAAACCCTTTTTGATCACCCCTTTCAACGGAGTCAAAAAAGCAACAGCCATTTTAAATGCAGTCCTTACGCTTTCCTGCGCAGGACTAACGATCCTTTTGCCATATTTTAAAATACCTTAGAAAAAAGGGTCAGACCGGATAGGCCTGACCCGGGGTTTTAATTAGTTAAGTAATACCTCTCCCAGGTATACACTTTTTGATACTCTAGTTTTAGATCTATTGGTTAAAAACATCCAGGTATGTACGATACCTACTTGAAGATGTTCTGAAATAATAAAGCTGATCTCCCCACTTGCCCGAGTACTCGGAGCCGGTGAAGACATGAACTCATCTTTTTCCGGATGATAAGCCAGCACGAAGACCATATCATCACCAAAAGTCTCAAAAGTATCATTGGCGGTCGGATCCCAGGTGAAAGTAAGCTCACCTGCGGCGTGTGCAACGGACACTGTGCCACCGCCATATAATCCGCCATCGGATATGCTGACCTTGGAGTAATCCAAGGAGTAGGCCGGATACGTACCCGTAATGGCCTGCTTCAGATTAAACTGAAAAGCCGCATTGATCGGCGTTAAACGTTCTGTATTTTTACGTCCAAAACCAATTTTCAAAAACATATTGATGGGAAGCAGAAACCGCATCAATGTTCTGAATTTTTCCTGTTGCATCATCTGCAACTCCGAAGCGGGCTTTGATCTCTTTTTATAAAGTCCCTTTATATAGTTGATACTTTTCCAACTACTTCCTATTACTGAGCCGGCTTTACCTTTAAAACCTCCATTTGCTCCATTTACGATTGTTCCCATATTTTTTTTAAATTAAAATCAACCTCTTTTATACCGGTACTATCGATTGACATAACAAACATAAAACACTAAAAAACAATTACAAATAGATGTGTAATGATAGACCGATCAGTGACCGAACAGCATCGGGTTTTTGACCGATAAGGTGCCGAGCTGAACAAAACTTGAGGCTAAAATGAGTGCAAAATTCACTTAAAAACAGAGACATCAACAGGTAATTAATTCCTAACCAATTCCACCATTTTATCGGCTCGGCCTCGGGTGCGCTTCGAGATTTCATGCATGTCCGCCGATGAAATCCCGAAGCCAGGTCGAAGAAAACTAAAGTAAAAGCAGAAGTTGGTTATAAGAAAATAAGAATCATGTCACTCTGAAAGATGGGTACAATTTTCAAAAAATTCGTCCCTCCAAAAGAGAGGGACGAATTGCAAAATTGTAGTTAAGAATAGCAAAAGATCGGGCGATCCTTTACCGCTATCCACGGTAACTATTCCGCAGACGCTCCACATCTACATCACGGTAATACCGTTTGTTTCGGGTGCGTTTGGCAACGCAGATATACCCGTCCCGTTGCAAACGGTAGAGCGTTTCTGTCGAAATACCCACGTAAGATTTGACATAGTCCGCATCTCGCAACAGCATGTTATCCTCCTCCATCTGATCCCGAAGTTCAAGATAGCTGGCCAACTTACGCTTGGTAGCCAGAAGCTCCAACAAGATTAATTTTTGGGCATAGGAATACCCCGGGCTTATGAGAAAGCCCCTTAAATAGCGATTTTTACGCATAGTTATATATTTAGGTTTATAAAAGTAAGCCCATCAATTCATTTTGTACAGTCGTTTTAGTCCCACATCACTTACTTTAAGCTGCAGATCCGGTCGGTCCGGCAGTACGAACGTTTTATCAACTATCTTTGTTGTAAAATCAGTGTTGACAATAAAACCGCGGTGTACCCTTACGAAGGTTCTCTTTGGCACAAGCTGTTCAGCCTGTTCCATCGTAAGGCGGTACTCAAAGTCCTCCTCTGCTTGACGTAAATGAAAGATGACATAATTTTTGATAGATGCAATCGCGACCACATCACTGAATTTAATAAAACGGTCTGTGTTTTTAAATTTGAACCACTGTCCACTCGGTTCTATTTCCAAATCAATCTTAACCGTGATATTTTTCTGCTCCAGGGCGCGCTTAAAGGCAATATATAAATCCGGAAAACTGACAGGTTTGATCAGATAATCTGCAGCAGCTATTTTAATGCCCTTATAACTATATTTTTCTGTTTTGGTGTACAGAATAACTGGCGGCCTTTTATCAACAGGTAAAGTAAGATAAAGGTCCAGTCCGGACATGTCGGGCATTTCAACGTCCAGCAATAAGACATCAGGAGGATTGTCAATTATTGCATTAAAACCATCAATGGCTTTCGTATAGCTCTTAACTTCTCCCATCTGCGGAATTCCCCTTAATGCTTTTTCAGCTTTTCGAATATCGAATAAATCATCATCGATAATCATGACATCATATTTGGCCATTCTATTAAGATTTAAAGGTTAATTTAATAACAAAGTATTTTTGATCATCAAGAGCATATTCCAGTTCAATAAACTGGTTATTCATCTGCTCATACAGCCTGTTAACAAGTTGTAATCCTTTACCTGTCCCATGCTGCAGATCTGTCGAGGCGATACAATTTTTGATCTGGAGCTGCATCCCCTGAGGTACATTTGTCCAACGGATGACAATCGGCTCAACCGGATCACAGGGACTATAAGCAATGGCATTTTCAATCCAGGTCATCAATGACAGCGTTGGAACAGATCTATTCCACATCGCCTGATCCAGCAATTCATCACCTTCGACAATAAAACTGCGGTCCGTGCTATAAGAAACCAAAAGCATTAAGTAATGCCATTCCTCTTTCAAAGGGACCAGTACTGTAGGCTTAGCTATTTTATCGGTCACATACTGAAAGAAATCCAGGCTTTCGCTCTGAACAGATTTCCGCTGCATGCGGACAATATTGTACAGCCGTCTCATAAAATGACCCGACAGCAATTGGACGTCCGACATGCTGTGCAGCTGTGCCTGTACTTTTTTGGAAAGCGCGTTCGTATAGAAATGTGCCCATGCAAAATAATCGGCAGCCACGATCGCAACAAAAAAAAGCAGACCACTACTAATTCGGGAAAGTAGCTCGGTTCGATGTTCTGGTTTCCAAGCGCTGGTAAATCCTTTGAAAAATAGCGGTACCAGATCATAATAATAATACTTGACACACCTATACGTTATCCCCACGAACAGTATAAGTAACAACCACCATAAAAACCATAACCTACCCTTTGTAAGCGCCATTCGGTAACAGGTATACATTGCGGAAAAAAATAGCATAAAAGGCAATACATAGAGGGTAAAAGTCAGTGGCGTAAAAAGATGGAGCTTACCGAAATTGACAATTGTCAGGCCCAGCAGTAAGATTACCAGACAGATAGCCATACGCTTCAAAAGACTATGCTGGATTGATGTTAGGTTTGATTGAATATTCATTCTATAAAAAGGTTAACTCAAACATAATAATTAACTGTCGGTAAAACAAGAAGCTACTTCAAAAAATTGTCTGTTCTTTACGTCAAATAAATATTTTTTACGGTTATATTCGAACGGTGCCAGCCAGCTTCCCTTTGCCGTAATACCTTTTTTGTCAATTGCACCCTGCCCATTATACTGATGTATAAAAGCCCAGTTTTCCCAATAAATCCAGCCTTGATTCATCATCTGGTGAAATGCCATCTGTAGAGCAGAAAATGCGCGCATCATCAATTCTTCTGACGATCCGTTCGTGGTATCTATAATATTCATAAAAGGTGTTATTTTCCATTGCACAGGGTTATTTGCCCGCTTCATATATGTGCAGTGGACAGGAATTCCGAAACGGCACGCCAGTTTAAAAATATTGGTCCGCCAGTAAAAGAAGTGGCTCCCAAAAGGAACAGCCAGCTTGTGTTCACCGATGCCCTCCTCCTCTTTTCCCACACCTTCATCGGCATCCAGGAACATCAACACCAAGCGTTTATTTTTAATAGCCCGCAGGATATGTCGGAGTGAGTTTGCTTGGTTTGCATCAATACATTCCAATTGGTCTTGTAACAGTCCAGCATCTTCCAGTTCCGATCTGTAATAGTTAAGTTCTCGTTTCAATACAGCCCCGGATACTAGTAAAGTGACCTGATAACCCATTTGCACCAGCAATTTGGGTAACAGGCGGTATGGACCATAGTGAAAAGTGATCAAGATCCCAGTGATATCGACCCGATCAATGCTGGACTTATTCAATTCACACAGCCTTTTTAAAGGGAATTCCCGGTATAGTGTTTCAAAATTATCTCGGTTGTTGATCCATGTGGTATAATGCTCCCATAAGATTGAAACCGGTTTGTCCTGAAAAAACTGCTGGACATTTGCCAGCCACATCAACCGGTGTAGATTTTGTTTTTCTTGTACTTTCATATCGTTTATAGCGTATGGATAGCATCATTCAAAGAACCAGAGAGAAGACAGCTTCTCTCTGGCTCGGGAAAGCATTTCTCCTAACTAAAATGAAGAAGGCCAGCACTTGTCGCTGTCTAAATCAATTAGTGGAGTATCTTCAGTAAAAAGCTCAAAGATTGAACTTCCTTCAAAGACTACCGGCTCGATTTTTTGAATTTCGACTTCCATAATCGTCTATTTCGTTTACGACCTATAACCATCCGGGTCAGGTCAATCCCGTTGCCTTAATGAGGCAGTTATTTATCCTTTTTGCTGGCCAGCAGAACAAATATGAAATTTGCTTTTTAAATAAAAAATAATTGGGAAATATTGCTTTATCGAGGGATAAAACGATATTTCATCCAAATACCCTCGCTAAATATTTGAATTCATCCCTCTATCAAGGTGATTCGTCCCTACATATGCCTTTATTTCCCAATAATTGATTTTGCAAACATCGTTTAATAAATTGTGGGTCTATTTTATGCTCAATACCAGCCAATACTTAATTATGAAGAAAAGTAAAGAAGAGATTTTAGCCAGTTTTTTAAAAGACATCCATGGAGAATGGGTATCTGCAATACCTGAATTGACGGATGCATTTGAGGAGATCCGCTTTGTTAAGGGCGAGTACCTGACCAACAACTGGGTGAACTCTACCTCATTTCAGAAGGTATATTTGGAAAGTATATAAAAACATGTCCGGTACGGTATGCCATTAGAGGCGAATCGCTGATGATCCCAAACCATAGGCACAATTATCAGTTTATTGCACTGAGTGACTGCAGGACTTTTATGACCACACGGAAGCAGCTGTATGAGATCAATGCGAAAAACCCGAATCTTTTACCGATCTATATCGGCCTTATGGAGAAACAGCAAAATTATCTGGATTATAGACAGCATTTACGCGATTTGCCCAATATTGACAAATACCCTTTTTTACTGGAAAAGTATCCGAATATTACAAAGTATGTGACTCAAATAGAACTCGCACAGTTCATGGGAATGAGCCGTGAGTATTTACGTCAGCAACAACGTAACTATGATTGACAGATTATTAACAAGTAGTAAAATCCCTCCATTCTTGAAGTAAATAATGTCGATATCTCTAAATGAGTTCGACATTATTATTTTACCAGCCTAACAATATCATTAAAGTGCAAATATTTGGCATCAAAATCACAAATATTAGGCATTAAAAGCGCAAATATTTGCAAAAAGTTCTTCCCAATTTTGACTTAACAGCTTTTCATACTGAGATGACCGATTATTAAATCGGCATACATGCAAGCTGACTAAACTTTGCGCAGGCAGTATAAATGTGAATAAGAAAATCGCTAATCGCTATACATCGGCACTTGGATTCTAGGCTAATCTGGGGAAAGGGCATTACCAGCCAAATGGTTTTTATGGTATTCAATAATTGGGATAGATGGCACCGTACAGAAAATTCGATCCCTTGGGAATAGAAGAATAAAAAAATTATAAATCTAAAGATCATGAAAATGATAAAACTAATTAAAAAATACCTCGTGGCTATAGTAGCTGTGGGTATCGCAGGCACATCATTGATGGCTGCAGAGTGGAACAAGGAGTCAAAAAGTTTATTGACAGAACCACCATTATTTTGGTATGAAATTGATGCTTCTGGGAACATTGGAAATTTAGAAAATCTAAATCCATCAGTTCCACAATCCAAAACGGAGTCTATGCCCGGCGGTTCAAAACAAATTACTCAGTGTAGTGACAACACTTCAGAAGTTTGTTTAAGAGGTTATGAAAGTCCTCAGGCAACTGGGTCTCCTGCAGGGCCTGCATTAAGTGCCGACCATCAAATTAATCAAAGTTAATACTAACTTAAAAAAACATATGGGGAAAATTTCCCCATATGTTTTCCAATATTGATTATTTCACTTCTTTCAGCACAAGTCTTTCAACAGGCATATTTCTCATTTCCAATTTCAAACCATATTTTTTCAATTCTTCCAGTAAACCCTCCAACGTGAAAAAATCAAATGTTAAAGCATCAAAAACAACATCTACATTTCCTTGATAATCCACTAAATCAACAAATGGAGTCTCCGTACCCGTTTCGACCAAACCTTTGATGGCATTACTAAAAAATTGATAAGGCTTATTTTTTAATATTCGATGATCTTCCAACTCAGTCTCTCCTCCCCTAGGAAATCTAGACAGTCCTCTGAAACTAAATGCCTCAGTACCACCCTTTGTTTTTAATAAATCTTTATCCGAAGATCGTAAAAGAACATAGGCCGGTATTGTTACTGTATCTATGCTAGATTTTATAGGAAAATACCGTTCTAAATCTTCAATCATGAATTGAAACTTCTTACTTACTTTTTCCTTTGGGACACGCAGGTCATAATCATACCTATACTCCTCTCCTTTACCGGGTTTCTGAAAATAGCGGTCTATATTTTCGCCTATAACCGATAACTCCCAAAGTCTATTAAAACTACGCTTATAGACATGCTCGTAAGCATTTTTAAATAATAGCTCAACGGAAATATTAGACCATGAAACATCTGTAGCTAAATGACCTTTCTCTTTATTACTACCGATCCTTTTTTCATATTGTGCTTTTGCTAAATAGCTATAGGCAATTAAGTCTTTTCTATAACGCTCATCAAATAAGCTTGGAATATAAGCAGTTTTCACCTTTACGTTCATTTCTAATGAGTCAGATTCAATAAACTTCAAGATATTGCTTTCATTGAGATCTTGTCCTTCTGTGATATGCTGAACCGTTAAATTGCTATCTAACCATACAATATGGGGCATCCCTTTTACATCAAAAAGCTGATGCAGTAGTGTATCTCCTGCAATCATTTTTGTTTTTGGTTGGGTAAGCCATGGCTTTGTCGTGAACATTTTTTTATTTTGAATATCCGTTTCCTTATTTACAAAAATGATCTGAATGCTATTTCCAAATTGTTCCTGTAATTGATTTATCTTTGGCATAGACTTTAAACAGCTTGAACAAAAATGTGACCAAAAATCTAGTATCGTTAATTTATATTTCCCCGTCTCTTCACTCTTATGAAGGTCTGAATTAACAATCATGGCATTCAGATCCACGCTCAACGAGCTACCTATCTTTAAGGCTTGCGCTGTGGTAGTCTGCACTAATAGCACAGCTGCTAGAAACATTATTACGCGATATATATTAGTCATCATATCCTGGGTTTTGTATTAAAAATATATTTGTTTGAATCTCTGAAAGCGGTATCGGCAACCATTGCGCTGTAGTTTCCCAATTCGGTTTTAAATCTGTCAATACCTGATCGATCAGGCCCCACCTTTTCAGATCTAACCAACGGTGCCCCCATTCGGCAAAATACTCTGAGCGCCATTCTTTTATTAATGCTTCCCTCAGGACAATCGGATCAAGACTTTGTATATCCATCAACCCTGCGCGCTTGCGAATTTGATTGATATCATCTTGAGCCTGCTGATAGACATTCATCGCAATCAGCGCTTCTGCTTTCATCAGATAAACTTCTGATAATCGAAAAACTACAGCATATTCATTTGGCGGTAAGGAATTATAATTCTTATACTTAGCCGGATATGGATACGCGATTCCTGCGATCACTTGTGTTGAAATCCAGTTCTTCAAGCGTAAGTCTGTCGATTCAAATTGATCCAATAGACTCGTTGAAATCGTAAAAACAGGCTTTATATTAGCAGAACTAGGAATAAATAAAGTTCCTTCAGATACTGCGGCAGTCGTACTACTCAATTGCCAGATAGTCTCTTTACTTGTTTTTAAAAATGTATTATTCACATTAGATTCAAGTTTAAAATTTGGATCGTTCAAGATCATTCGCAAGTAGTAATTACCTGATCATAGTCCTTTTGGTAAAGATACACCCGAGCCAGTAGCGTATATGCAGCATTCAACTCCGGAACATCACGTTCCTTTGACAATTGATTTCCAATCAGTGCTGTCGCCAATTTCAGATCCGCTGTAACTTGTTGGAGAATCTGATTACTAGGCGTACGTCCTATTTTACTATTTTTAGTATAGTCTGTCTCTGTGCTCAAGGGCACATCTCCAAAAAGCTGCATTAAGTAGAAATAGTAAAATGATCGCACGAAAAGCGCTTGCCCTTTAAAATTATCTCGAACCGCCACGGTCAGCACTTCGTCTTGCTCCAGTTTTTCTAAAATTAAATTTGTTCGATAGATCGCTTTATAGGCATTCATCCAAAAATTACTCACGATTGAGTTGGAACTCAATACCGTATTTTGGTACAAGCTTTCATTAGCTACCGTTGTAGAAGTAGTCATCAAATCATCCGATCCTAAAGACACATAACTTGAAAGCCCACCTCCTGAAATACTCTGATGGCTCCGCATCTGCATATAGAGTCCTGCCATAGCAGCCTCATATCCCTTTTGAGATGAGAAAACATCTGCCGAAGCGATCAGGTTGCCCGGAGATTCTACTTCGACCCATTTTTCGCAAGACGTCAATATAAATTGACAAAAAACAGCAATCATAATCGTGTATTTTAACATCACATTTTTCATAATTAAAAAACAAATTTAATCCCCAGTGAAGTCGTCTGCATTGGAGAGGTGATAAATGGATTTTGAATCTCAGGATCTGCAACCTCGTACCGGGTGAAGGTCAATAGATTTTGAGCTGTCAGAAAGAAATCAACAGCCTGAACCCAGGTTTTTTTTCTCATCGGTAAATGGTAATTAATGTAACAGTTTCTCAGTTTGATAAAAGAAGCATCAACAATAGCACCATCCGAAGAAGCAAATCGTTGTGCGGCTTGATAAGCAGGGTCTGTGGCGGCAGCAACATAGCGCTGATACTCGGCATCATTATTCTGCCATCTTGCCAACATTGTTTGCGGGTGATTAATTAAGCCATATCCAGGAGCATTAGGCAATGAAGTGATATACGAGTTTCCTTTTTGTTTTCTAAAATCAAACAATATACCCACTGTCAATTGGCCGTAACTAATTGTATTCATTAAACCTCCATAGAATTTCGGGTCGAGGTTGACCAATTGGTTTTGATCTAGCGTATTAAACACCCCATCTCCATTCTTATCTTCAAACATATAAATCCCTTGATCAGGATCAATACCCAAATACTTATACTTCTTTTAACAGATAGAGACTCACCTGCCACATAGCGGCTCGCATAGGACGAAGTTTCTAAGTTCGGAAAATCAATCAATTTATTTTTTGTAACCGATAGATTGAACTTAATATTCCAACTAAAGTTATCTCTATTGAGCACTTTGCTATCTATTGTAAATTCGTATCCTTCATTCTTAATCTTAGCAGGCCAATTTTGAATGATACTGGTAAAACCAGTTTGATAAGGAAGCTTATAAGGGATCAATTGATTATCGCTTATATTATGAAAGTAAGATGCACCTAATAATAGATGGTTGTTCCATACTCCTAACTCCAGAGCAAGTTCCCGTTTTCGGTTTCGCTCCCAGGAATAGTTTGGATTAAATAGTTTTGTTGGTTGCATAGCCGTCACACCGTTATATGCAGACCCAACTCCTGTCCAGGTATCCATGTACATATAATTTCCGATCCCATCATTTCCCGTTTGTCCAATACTTCCCCTTAACTTTCCATAGGTAAGCCATGGCATCACAGATTTTATTATTTTTTCGTCCGAAAATATCCAACCCAGACCAACAGAATAAAAAAGAGCATATTTTTTCCCCGGTCCAAATCGACTAGAACCATCTTCACGTAGGGAAACATTCAATAAGTATTTTTTATCATATTGATAATTGACACGGCCAAAGACTGCGGCATACTTATATTCAAAATTGGAATTACTAGGAATCAGTAAACCAGCATTGACGATGTCTTTAATAAAGAGATCGCTTACAAAATTGTAGCCCATTAATACCGTGTTATGCCCCATGCTATACTGAGCTGAACCACCTATTACCCCATTAAATGAGTGTTTGTCGACAAGTTTATTATACGTTAAATAAGGCTCTAGTATCCAGCTATTATTATTTCCAATAGCCGATTGTGCAAATGGTAAATTTGCTGTCGATGGATCCAAACTTGTGCTAGGGCTGAAAGAATATTCATTATTATTCCCCCAGGTATAGCCTGAAGAAAGTTTCAATTTCAGATCGTCTAGAATTTCATAAGAGATCGAAAGATTGGCAAATAAATTATTAAATCTACCGGTATAACTTTTCTCCAGCATTCCCAATGGATTACTCAACCCCAGACTGCTGTAACTAGATGAGCCGACACGCCAATTTAAAGTACCGTCCGCATTACGAAGTATCAGATGCGGGGGTAGCGTCAGATAGACTGATGGGTCAAAAGTTGGAAGCTGAGATTCATTATTTGATAGATTGATTGAAAGATCCATATTAAATTTCCGATCCTTCGAACTGTGATTCAGATTGCTAGAAAAAGTATATCGTTTGGAAAATCGATCATCAGATACTTGAAAATTTTCTTTCTGAACACCCAGATTAACTCTAAAACTAGTACGATCACTTCCACCTGCTAATCCTAGAGTCCAATCTTGCGAATATTTGGTTGAGCCTGCGAGGTATTTAGTAAAATCAGTATATTGAGTCGTATCCATCACTAATAAATCAGGAGCATTGGTTTCATTCATCGTAACCTTACTATTTGAAAATGCCTCTCTACGCATACCCAAATACTCCGCTGTCGTCATCATTTTCATCGTATTAGAAGGAACAGAAAGCCCATTAGTAGCATTGAAATTAATACGCAAGTGATCAGAAGTGCCTTTTTTTGTGGTGATCAAAATAACTCCATTCGCACCTCTGCTACCATATATTGCTGTCGCATCGGCATCTTTCAAAACTTCTATACTTTCGATATCGGCCGGATTAATACCATTGAAAAGACTTAAGCCACTCGGTCCTGTTGCATTTGTCAATTGGGAGATACCCTGCCCATTGACTGCAATTGGATTACCGTTTAATAGGACTAACGGTTCGGTGCCTTGTGCTAAAGAAGCTGTACCTCTTATTTTTAGGCTAACAGATCCTCCATTAATACCACTATTAGGTGATACTTCCAATCCCGGAACCAATCCCTGTAAGGCTAGCATTGGATTAGAAATTGGCTGTTTTTCAATTTCTTTAGCACTGACCTTGGTGACAGATCCTGTTGCATATCTTCTGGTCGTGGTACCATAAGCGATAACCATAGCTTCATCAAGCTGGTTATCTTCAGTTATCAATTTCACAGTCATTGATACTCCTGCGCTATAACTCAATTCTTGGCTTTTAAAACCGATGGAAGAGAATCTGATCTTTCCGCTTTTATTACTGACCGTCAATTGAAACCTTCCATCTTTGGAGGTTTTTACCTGTAAGTTTTCGGCCTCGATTCGCACAGACACTCCTTGCAGTGGTGTACCATCGGAGGAGGATACGACAACACCAGTTAGCTCAGATTTTACCTGCCCATTCACCCCGATGTCCTTGCGGGGTGTCTGAGCTGATAAAC